>JBFLXF010000052.1:0-8677 GCA_040757515.1 Actinomycetota bacterium | reverse complement strand
CCTCTTCGTTCTGCTGACGCTCGCGATCACCGTGGGATATCTGGCCTGGACGGCCTCCGAGACGCGCCTGGGGGGAAGCTGGGCGGTCGTGGGGGGAGCGATGCTGTTACTCTCGTCGCCGCTTTTGGCCACGCTGGCGCTCGGCCAGATCTACCCCCTTCTCGCGCTCGGGCTCGTGGCCGCGTGGGTGGCCGACCGCAGGGGGCGCGGCGGCGCATCGGGGGTAGCGCTCGGGCTCGTGGTCGCGGTGAAACCCTCGCTCGTCCCGGTGCTGCTATGGCCTGTCGTGCGGAGGAGGTGGGGCGTACTCGGCGCTGCCGTCGCCACAGGGGGCGGGGCGACGCTGTTGGCGGGGGTTGTCGTGGGGCCGGGGGCCACGCTGGACTGGGCGAGGTTGCTGCTGGATGAGCCGCTGAGCCCCTACTGGGACAACGCCTCGGTGCCGTCGGCGGCGGCGAGACTCTTTACGCCCAACGAGTTCGCCGAGCCGCTCGCGATTCTGCCCTGGACCGTCCCGGTTGCGTACGTGCTCGGTCTGCTCATCGTGGCCTTCACCGCCTACCGGGTGCGGCACGGGCAGGAGTGGGGGCTGTGGGCGATGGTTGCGGCCTCGCTGCTCGCCTCCCCGGTCGCCTGGAACAACTACCTGGTGCTGCTCGGTCCGGGTGTATTGCTGCTTTTGGCGCGGGGGAGGACGGCTGTAGGGTTCCTGCTGCTCGCGCTCCAGACGATCCCGCCGCAGTGGCCGTTGCTCTGGCAGGGAGACGGCACCGTGGTGGCGAGCCTCGCGCTGACGCTCTACCTGTACTCGCTGCTCGCTCACTGGCTCGCCTTCCTGACGGCGGACGCGCCGCCGAGGGGCCCGCACAGAGAGGGTTAGCCTGCCCGGACGCGTGGCATAATTTGCCGCGCAGCCTGCAAACGCTTCTTCGGGAAGGTGGAGAGGATGGCTCAGACGATCAGCCAGCGCATCGTCGAGGCGTTGCCGTTTCTGGACGGTGTCGCCGATGCCGTGCAGCCGAAGGTGCAGAAGGCCGTAGAGTCGGGTGGGACCAGCGCCCGCAACGTCCTCGACGGTGTGTGGTTCGGCGCGCCGCTGCACCCGGTGATGACCGACGTGCCCGTCGGATCGTGGGTCGCTGCCTCCACCTTCGACGCGCTGGAGATCGTCACCGGCAGGCAGGCCATGAGGAACGCCGCAGACGCCTCGGTCGCGGTGGGCGTCGCCGGGGGGCTTCTCGCCGCCGTTCTCGGCCTCTCCGACTGGCGCTATCTGAGCGGCGGGTCGCGCCGGATGGGCGTGGCGCACGGGCTTTTGAACACCGTCGGACTCGTGCTGGCGGTCGTCTCCCTCGTGCTGCGGGCGACGGGGCGCCGGAGAGCGGGCCAGGCGGTCTTTCTCACCGGGTTCTCGCTAGCCGGGATGGGGGCGCACCTGGGCGGAGAGCTCTCCTACAACTACGGCCTGCGGGTGAACCGCAACGTCTTCGAGCACGGCGGGCCCGACGAGTTCGTGCCGGTCCTGGACGAGAGCGAGCTGCCGGAGGGCGGCATGCGGCGGATCGAGGCCGGAGAGGTCGGGGTTCTGCTGAGCCGTGTGGACGGCAAGGTCTGCGCCATCGCCGCCACCTGCAACCATTTTTCGGGGCCACTGGAGGAAGGGGAACGCGAGGGGAACACCGTCGTCTGCCCGTGGCACAACTCTCGCTTCGACCTGTGCAGCGGCGAGGTCATAGACGGCCCTGCCGTCTTCCCGCAGGCCACCTACGAGACGCGGGTGCGCGACGGGAGGATCGAGGTCAAGGCGTCGGACGAGAACGTGCAGAAGAAGGTCAGATGACCCTTCGGCCCTAGAGCGGCCCGGCGATGCTCCGGGCGCGTCTTCGCTGAAAGATCACCCGTGTTGGGCCTCCATCCGGGGGATACGCCTGGTGCGGATCAGGCGTAGGCCACAAACGTAGTACACGCCCGGAGAAGGAGGAGAGCCGGTGTCGGAAGGGCACAGGACGCTGGCCCGGCGCGCGGTGGAGGAGATCTACGCTCCGGACTACGTCCTGCACGAACCGTCTCTGTCCGAGGATCTGCGTGGTCCCGAGGGCGTCGAACGGTACGCTCGCATGTACCGCGACGCCTTTCCCGACATGCACATCACGGTCGAGGACGAGATAGCCGAGAGGGACAAGCTGGTGATGCGCTGGATCGCACGCGGCACCCACACGGGCGATCTCACGGACATCTCTCCCACCGGCAACCGCGCCGAGATGCCGGGGATCACCATAAGCCGCATGTCCGGAGGCAAGATCGCCGAAGAGTGGACTCAGGGTGACGACCTGGGCCTCATGCAGCAGCCCGGCGTGGTCCTTGCGCCGGAGCGGGTCGGCGGCTAGGTGCGGTCCCGGCGGCTAGGTCCGGTCCCTCTCCAGCTCATCGAGGGCGTCTTCGGCGGCGCGGCGCAACTTGCGGCTGGAGTCCACGCGGAAGATCGTCTGCAGGTCGCCGCGGGCGCGGGCCTTCTCACCGACGGCGGCTAGGGCAGAGGCGCGGTTGTAGTAGGCGATGCCGAGCCTGGGATCGAGCTTTATGGCCCGGTCGGCGGCCTCGAGGGCAGACTCGGGGCGGCCCGAGGCGTCGAGGCAGGCGGCGAGGGCCGAATAGTAGCGGGGCAGGGGGCGGTGCGAGATCAGGGCTTCGTAGAGGCCGGCTGCCTTCTCGTACTCGCCCTTGCGGAAAGCCGCTCCCGCGCGGCGCTCCTCGGGCGCTACGGAGCGGGCCATGAGGGCGGTGAGCACCGCGGCCCCGCCCAGGTAGACGAGCAGGACCCGGGCGTAGTTGTCTACCGTCGCCTGCTCCATAACGAACGGCAGCCCGGCCACGAAGACGCCGGTGGAGAGCGCCGGGGCCAGCCGCAGGAGGAACTCCCCGTAGGCTCGGACACGCAGCAGGTCGCGGTTCATGCGCCCGACGAAGAAGGTTAAGACCGCCAGGATGGCGAGTGCGACGAGCGAGGGGTACAGGAGCCTCAAGAGAGCTCTTCCAGCATCTTGCGCGCCGGAGACCTGAACCGGCGCGGCAGATCGGCTTCGAGCGCCCGCTGGAGGTCTTTCTTCGCCCGCCCCTTCTTGCCCATCCGGCCGAGGACGAGGGCGCGGTTGTAATAGGCGAGGCCGTAGCCAGGATCTCTGTTTACGGCCTCTGTGGAGGCCTCCACGGACTCCTCGTAGCGCTCGGAGGCGCCCAGAGCGGCGCCCTTGAAGGCGAAGTGGCGGGCGAGCGGTCTCTCCTCAGCAAGCCTGGCGTACATCCCGGCGGCCGTCGCGTAGTCGCCCGAGCGAAACGCCCTGTTGGCCCGGCGCTCCAGAGATGGCACAGAGAGAAGGTTGGCGATGAGGATGGCGGCGGCGGAGAGGACGATCCAGGCCAGCGTCATCCGCCCGTCGCGGGCGGCCTGTACCGGAAACATCGTGAGCGCCATCAGCGTGAGCGCGGCGAACGGCAGCGCTCTGCGGCCGAGATCGCTCCACGCCCTCGCCCGGACCAGATCCCTGTTGAACGAGAAGACCAGCCGCCAGGCGAAGAAGACCAGGAGGATGAGGAGAAGTATCGGTATCGCCGCGCTCACGCTGCGCCCCTCTCAAGAACCTACCGGGGCAGGCTCCAGGTCCTTCAGCGTCTCCAGGGCGGGCGAGACCAGCCTCTCGAACTCCTCGTCGGAGAGCGCCGG
Organism: Actinomycetota bacterium; assembly: GCA_040757515.1. Taxonomy (GTDB): domain Bacteria; phylum Actinomycetota; class Rubrobacteria; order Rubrobacterales; family Rubrobacteraceae; genus JBFLXF01. The sequence goes on along the minus strand of JBFLXF010000052.1, from coordinate 4,956 downwards.
GCGCGCCTCCGCGATAGGAACGGGCTCTGTAAGCTCGATCCAGGACCTGCACCCCCCGTACTCCTCGCGGTACGGAAGCTCCACCGTCTCCGGCAGCAGGTACGTCCTCAGGACCAGGACCGTCAGCGGCTTCTTCGGGCGCCACCGGAAGCGTCTCTCGGCGTACTCGGGGGTCCACATGTGGTACGGGACTATGGCTCCGAGCGACTCGGGCGTGGAGACCTCGTAGGCGCCGGCTACCTCTGCGAAGGAGGAGAAGCGCAGCGGCCCGTCGTCGGCGAGGTCCGGTATCTCGTCCAGGATGTCCCTGTACTCCGGCTTTATGAGCTCCGGCCTCTGGTGCTCGTAGCCGGGCAAGAGCAGGAAGCGGCTGTCCTCAACGGCGAAGGCCTTCTCGCGGATGCCACCCTTACGCACCACGAGCGCCGTCTCGCCCTTCTCCAGCGCCCGCACGGCGACCGCCCACTCCTTCAGCGCGTGCGTGAGAGAGTCGTGCTGCGGAGAATCCAAGGCGTGCACCTCCCGTATAATGCGATCCGTCTGCAAAAGGATTATATGACGCGAGCCTTCGAGCTTCGACGGGAGGGAAGATGACCCAGAAGGACACGCCATACCGGATAGAGCGCGACTCGATGGGCGAGGTCGAGGTCCCCCGCGAGGCCCTCTTCGGGGCCCAGACGAAGCGCGCCCTCGACAACTTCCCGATAAGCAACCTGCGCTTCCCGCGCCGCTTCATCCAGGCGCTCGGGGCCATAAAGCTCGAGGCGGCGGTCGTCAACAACGAACTGGGCTTGCTTGACGGCGAGATAAAGGACGCCATCGTGCAGGCCGCCAGGGAGGTCGTCGAGGGAAGACTGGATGACCAGTTCGTGCTCGACATCTTCCAGACGGGGAGCGGCACCTCGACCAACATGAACGCCAACGAAGTCATCTCCAACCGCGCTATCCAGATCCTGGGCGGCGAGCTCGGCGCCAAAGACCCCGTGCATCCCAACGATCACGTCAACCGCGGCCAATCCTCCAATGATGTTATCCCCACCGCCATCCACCTGGCGGCGCTCATCTCCATAAAGGAAGATCTGCTCCCCGCCCTCGAAGGTCTCCGGGAGGTCCTTGAGGAGAAGGCTCGGCGGTTCGACGACGTGGTGAAGACCGGGCGGACCCACCTCCAGGACGCCACCCCGATCCGTCTGGGTCAGGAGTTCGAGGGCTACGCCGGGCAGATCGAACGCGGCATCCGGCGCGTGGAGCAGGCCAGCGAGGGGCTCTCGGAGGTGGCTCTCGGCGGCACGGCCGTCGGTACCGGCGTCAACACCCACCCCGAATTCGCTCGGAGGGTCTGCGAGCGTCTGAGTGAGCGCTTCGGCGTCGAGGTGAGGGAGACGGAGAACCACTTCCAGGCCCAGAGCGCGATGGACGCCGCCGTCTTCGCGAGCGGGGCGCTCAAGACCGTCGCGGTGAGCCTGCTCAAGATCACGAGCGACATCCGCTTTCTCGGTAGCGGCCCGCGCGCCGGCTACGCCGAGATAGCGCTCCCCGAGGTGCAGCCCGGCTCCTCGATCATGCCCGGCAAGGTAAACCCCGTGATCGCCGAGAGCGCTGCGATGGTGTGCGCCCAGGTCATTGGCAACGACGCGGCCATCACCGTGGCCGGCGGGAGCGGCAACTTCGAACTGAACGTCATGCTCCCGGTTATAGCGCACAACCTGCTCGAGTCGATCGCCATCCTCGCGACCGCCTCGGCCAACCTCAACGAGCGGTGCGTCGCCGGTATAGAGGCCACCGATCGCGGCCCCGCCCTCGTCGAGCAGGGCCTCATGCTCGCCACCGCCTTAGCGCCCGAGATCGGCTACGACTGTGCCGCCGAGATCTCCAAGGAGGCATACAAGACCGGCAGAACCATCCGGGAGGTCGCCCGCGAGAAGACCGATCTCTCCGAAGAAGAGCTGGACCGTCTGCTCGACGCGAGGAAGATGACGGAGGTTTGAGGTTTCAGCCGCCGAGGAGTATATGGTAGAGGAGGTAGAGCGGGGTTGCGGTGATAAGCAGGGTGATGGCGGCGATGGCGGCCCTGCTGGCGGGCCCGGATCTCCAGAGACGCAGGACGAGGCGCCACAGCCTCCTCAGGCGCACCTCCAGCCAGTCTAGGAGGACCGCGGCCAGGCGTACCTCTCCGGCGAGGATCATGAGCCCGACAAAGACGGTGCCCCAGCCGGGGCCGGGCAGAGGGGCGAGTATCAGGCTCCCGACTGCCACGACGATGCCCAGGATGATATAGAGGATCTTTACGGCGATGTGGCTCTTCTTGGAGCGCCGCTGGCGCCGCTCGTAGCGATTCTGGAAGCGCTGGCCTGGCTTGTCGTTTATGAAGCGGTGCCAGCTGTTGTCTATGCGCCCGATCATCGCCATATCTTTACCTGATTCATGCCTCTTGACAACCCCACTTGCGCTCGGTCTTCCGCGCCGGTAGATTGCTCCTCGATCAGAGCGGGGCGAGAGGAGCGCTCATGACCGGGTGGCGCGAACACTGGTGCGACGAAGCGTGGTGGGAGAACCAGATCCACCTCGCTATCGCGCACAAGGATCTTGCTATCTCCAACCTCAGGGTCACGCTGCTCCACTACGAGCTCTCTCTCGCCCTGCGCGAGGTGCTTGGCGCCGACGCCGGAGCGAACTTCCACACCTGGGCCGTGTGGGGGTCCAAGAAGGCGGGGACCACGATCCGCCAGGAGGATTTCCCGGGGGTGCGTCTCCTGATGGCCCTCGGAGGCGCCGGATTGGGGGGACTGCTCGGTGTGGCCGGGTCTGCCTGGGGAAGCGGCCGGGCCTCGTGGGGGCGTCCTCTGCTGTCTGCTGTCTGCGCAGGCGGCGCGGCCCTCGGCGGCTGGGGTCTGCATGCGTTTGCGGACCGCCTGCTCGACGAGGCAACCCAGATAATACGGGGCGGGAACGTTACTGTGCTGGACGACATAGGGCGCATGACCGCCCGGTTCGTGTGCGCCTTCCACGATCACCCCGACCCGGACCGGCGGCGGCTCGAGGGCTTTCTCCTGAGACTCCGTCCGGGACCCGCCGAGTCGGGCGGGCAGGACCTGCTCCGGCAGGCGTTCACCCGCTACTACCTCGCGCGCCATGAGCCCGATCTGGACAAGAAGCACGAGCATATGCTGCTCGCCAACCTCAGCGCCTTTCTGCACGAGCAGACCAGGCTGGAGCCCTACATAGATGCGGTCATGCCGCGCCCGGTGCGGAGGCTGATGACCTCGCGTCTGCTCAACGTCACCTTCGGTCCGCAAGAGCTGCGCGTCGGGGAGGACGTCCTGCCCTACGAGGAACCAGACCACCCGGCCACCCTGCAGCGCCTCGAGGATCCGGATCTCGTGCGCTTTCTGAGCGGGCCGGGGGGCTGGGACCGCACCCCCGACAGCCTTACCGGGAGCCGCGCCGGCGACTGGTCGGAGATCCAGGACCGCATGAACTACGTATGTGACCTCTTCCGGAGCCGACACTTCGATCCCAACCTCTTCTCCTCACCGTTCACCGACGAGCAAGTCCGTGACCTGCTCGATGATCGCGTTCCCTCCGGACCTCTCTAGCCTCCGAAACGTTGCTTGAGGGACCTTCGGGAGATGTCGGGCGCTGCGTCCGGCATCGGGGTGCGGTATACCGGGAGCACCATGAACGCGAGGAGAGGTTGACCCATGAACGAGATGATAACCAATGGATCCCGGCGAACGGAGGTAGCCACGCTCGGAGGCGGCTGCTTCTGGTGCCTGGAGGCGGTCTACGACGAACTGAAGGGCGTTGAGAGCGTGGAGTCCGGGTACTCGGGCGGGCACGTGGAGAACCCAACCTACCGGCAGGTCTGCACCGGGACGACGGGCCACGCGGAGGTCGTGCGAGTGACCTTCGACCCGGAGGTGATCTCGTACCGCGAGATCCTGGAGGTCTTCTTCACGATCCACGACCCGACGACGAAGGACCGCCAGGGTGCCGACGTGGGGCCGCAGTACCGCTCGGTAATCTTCTACCACGACGAGGAGCAGCGCCAGACCGCCGAGGAGGTCATCGCGGGGCTGGAGGCGGAGGGCGTCTGGGGCGATCCCATCGTCACGGAGGTCGTGCCGTTCGAGCGGTTCTACGTCGCGGAGGACTACCATCAGGAGTACTACCGCAATAACCCTTACCAGCCCTACTGCCAGGTCGTCATAGCGCCGAAGGTCGCGAAGTTCCGGAAGCAGTACCTGGAGAGGCTGAAGTCCTAGAGAGAGGCCGCCGGACGCCGCTAGTGCGGCGGCGGAGCCATCGTTACGAGCAGGACGAGGTTCTCGCCGGCCTCGTTGCGCACCCCGTGCGGCTCCCCGGCGCGTGCCATGACGGCGTGGCCCGCGCCGAGGTCTCTCTCCTCATCTCCGACGGTGAAGTGGCCCGTGCCCTCCAGGACGTAGTAGATCTTGTCCGAGCCTTCGTGGGCGTGGACCTTCTGCGCCTGCCCGGGGAGCAGGCAGTAGACGTCGTAGAAGAGGCGGTGGGACTCGAAGAGAGGATTCTTCCTCATCTTCTCCTTTGAGAAGGAAATCTCGTCCGCCACACGCTTTGTCTCCACGCTTACCTCCTCTAGACCCTGAGTTCTTTGGGGAAACGGGTCAGGTTGCGGCAGCCCTCTTCGGTGACGACGACGAGGTCCTCTATCCTGACCCCTCCGACGCCCGGCTCGTAGACACCGGGCTCCACGGTGACGACGTCGCCGGGCTTGAGCTCTTCGTCGGCGACGGAGATGCGCGGGGCCTCGTGGACCTCCAGCCCGACGCCGTGGCCGGTGCCGTGGAAGAAGCCCTCGGTGAGGGGCTCTCCGGGTCTTGCGTCGTGCTTGGTGGTCTTGTAGCCGCGCTCGTGCAGGATGTCGGAGACCTTCTCGTGCACGTCGCGGCCGTTTACGCCGGGCCCGATGATGGC
>JBFLXF010000051.1:0-8771 GCA_040757515.1 Actinomycetota bacterium | reverse complement strand
GGCGCTCTACCTGTGGCAGGTGTCCGCACCGGGGTATCCGGTGGAGTACTCCCTTCCGGAGCCGGGCGGCGGCCTCCCGGGCGTGGCGAACCGGGACGATCGCGTCGGACTCTCCCCAGAGGACCAGCGTCGGAACCCGTAGCTCGGGGAGCCTGTCCGGCAACACTTCGCGCTGGCCGCCGAGGTCCACGGTCGCCCGCAGCGCGGCGAGCGCCGCGTCGAGGAAGCCTGGCCTGCGCGCCAGGCTGCGTTGCTCGGAGAGCCATCCCGCCGGGACCCTCCGCCTCTCCCCGAACAGCAGCAAGGCCCGTCCCAGGGCCCGCTGCGTCGCGCCGGGCAGGGTCTTGCCCCATGCCACCGCAACCTCGCCGTAGCCAGGCAACGTCACGGCCCTCAGGGCCACGCTGATCTCCCTTCCGAGGCCGGCGCTCCCGACGAGGCCGAGGGCGGAGACCCTCGCCGGGGAGGAGAGCGCCAGGCGCAGTGCCACGAGGCCGCCGAGCGAGTTTCCGACCACCGCGGCGTGCTCGACGCCGGCGGCGTCCAGGAACCCTTCGAGATAGCGGGCGAAGGCGGAGGACGAGTAGTCGCCGCCAGGCATTCCCTTCTCGTCGAAGCCGGGGAGGTCCGGCGCGTAGACGCGACGGGTGCGCGCCAGGACCGGGAGGCTCCACCGCCAGTCCGAGGCGGTCTCCCCTAGGGCGTGCAGCAGGAGCAGCGGCGGCCCCTACCCGGCGGCGAGACAGCGCACCGTTACCCCGCTCGTGGCGACGTCGAACTCTTCGACGATCATGTACTACGGACCTGGGTGGAGATAAACCTCATCGCGTTCTCCTTTCAGTGCTCGTGGCCTCCGAACTCGTAGTCCACGCGGTTCGCCCAGGCGAACTTGCCCAGGGCGAAGAAGATTCCCATTAGAAGGTAGCTCAGGATCATGCGCCCCGTACCCTGTTCCCTGTAGCGCCGGTCGGAGACGAAGACCGGGCGCTCTACTATCCCGAAGCGTCGCCCCTTCGATAGCCGCCTTATTAGCTCTATGTCGTCGAACTTCAGGGTCGGGTCGAAGCCGGCGCTTCCCCGGAAGAGGTCGCCCCGGACGGCGATGCAGTGCCCCGCCCCGGACGGAAGGACGCGCTGGGTGGCTCGCGTCAGGAGGTTGAAGAGACGGTGGAAGACCTCCACCGCCGGGGTCGAATGGTGGGGCAGGTACAGAGGGCAAGCCACGTCGAGGCGCCGCTTCTCGAACTCGGCGAGGAAGCCCTCGAAAAAGTCCCGTGGTAGCCGGACGTCGGCGTCGAGGAAGACTATGACGTCCCCGCTTGAGCTGCGCCCGCCGAGGTTGCGCCCGCAGGCGACGGGCGGTGTGCCCTCCAGGAGCCGCGCGAACGGGAAACCCCGGGCCACCGGGACGGTCCGGTCTCGGGAGCCGGCGTCCACGACGAGCACCTCGTCGGGCATCCTCGTCTGCGAGGCGATGTCCGAGAGGAGCTTGCCGACGTGACGCTCTTCGTTGAGGGCCGGGATCACGACGCTGAAGGTGCCCACGCCGCCTCCTTACCCGCGTGCCCGCCGCCCCACGCCCGGGAGCGTGGCCCGGCCCCGCTGCGCTCGGAGTCGGGCATCCTGGAGGTAGAACAGGTGAGCGAGGCGACGGCGGCCGCGCCGGGCAACATCCCGAACCCCGGCGCGTTCGGCGGCAGGAGGCCGACGAGCGTCGCCACGCCGCCCGATGGCACGAAGAGTCCGGCGTACCCCACTATCCCGGGGGCGTAGGAGGCCGGGAGGCTCCTGTAGAAGGCGAGCCCGGCCGCCCCGACCAAGAGGTGGGGCGCCGTGCGGCCGGTCGACGGCGAAGAGCCCGAGCAGCAGGCCCTCCAGCGGGCCGAGCACGTCGGACAGGCTCCCAACCACCGGCGGCGGGATAGACCCCGCTATGCCGACCGGCAGGTAGACGGTGACGAGCACCTGCGCGAAGCGTTGTACCGGCGTCATCGCTCCTCCTCTGCGCGGATGGGGCGCGGACCACGGGCCGCGCTTTTCGGGCCGACGAATACTCCAGGCTGCCCGCGTTACCTGCTGCCGGACCTCCGGGTATCGGTGACCGGCGTCGCGGCACGTGCCTAGCTCCGTCGCGAACTCCTCTTGCGAGCCCGTTTCCGGCTCGGTCGTGCTTCCTTGGACCGGCCTGCAATTACTCTTGCCGTCCTTCCGTCACTCCAAACGCGGTTGCTCGCCTCGCGTGGAAGAAATGGTCCGAAGTGTGCAAGCGTCCGTACCTCGAAGACTATCGCCCGTACGCGACGACGGGCGAGCGTAAAGGTGGATTAGGGTAGCCGGCGCCGCGGTTCCCGGTCGTCGGAGGAGTCCGTCAGGCCCGCTTCGTCCGGTTTGCGTGCTCGCTAGCGGGGAAAGATCAGGGCCGAGCTAAGGAACCGCATGGTCGACCGCATAGCGAACTCCTGGGCGAGCGGACGCCGTACGGGCCGGGCGAGGAGCGGCCCGTGAGGATGGACCAATTCCTGGAGGGAGGCGTCTCGGTGGACTCCGAGATCGTTAACCGTTTCTTTACAAAACCCGGCGTGAGGCAACCGGATATCGGGTAACGCTGGAAAGGCGTCCGGGAGGCCGAGGACGCCGTACGGTCCACGAGAGAGGAGGTCGATCGTGACCCACGCCCGACGGATGGTCGAGACGAACCCGAGCGGGCCCCACTTCGACGCCGACGCGCTGGTTGAGTGCGTGGAGGCTTGCTTCGACTGCGAGCAGGCCTGCACGGCCTGCGCCGACGCCTGCCTCGGCGAGGAGCGCGTAGGCGAGTTGACCCGTTGCATCAGGCTGGACCTCGACTGCGCCGACGTGTGCGCGGCGACGGGCAGGATCCTCTCCCGGCAGACGGCCTTCGAGCAGCGGGTCGTGCGGGTGGCGCTGCGGGCGTGCGCGGAGGCGTGCCGCCTGTGCGGCGAGGAATGCGAGGGGCACGCGGAGCACGGCATGGAGCACTGCCAGGTCTGCGCCGAGGCGTGCCGGCGCTGCGAGCGTGCCTGCGAGGCCCTGCTCTCCGCGCTCGGGGCGTAGGTAGGAGGCGCCGTGGACGGTCCGCGTGGGGGGTGCCGTTGATAGGGGCGGGAGCCACGGTCCTCGCCATCTCCTTCGCGGCCGCCCTGGCCCTAGCCCTGGTGCACCTCTTCTCCGGTAAGCTGCGCTTTCTCGAGGGCACCCCGCGCAGCATCGGGCTCTCCATGGCCGGGGGCGTCTCGGTGGCGTACGTCTTCGTGCACCTGCTGCCCGAGCTGAACGAGGGACAGGAGGTCATCGTGGAGGTCATAGGGGAGAGCCTGGCCTTCCTGGAGAGCCACATCTACCTCGTCGCTCTCGCGGGGCTCGCCGTCTTCTACGGGCTGGAACGGGCGGCCTCCTCCTCGCGCATGCGCCGGAGGGAGGCTGGCAAAGAGGACGTCACGAGCGGGGGCGTCTTCTGGCTGCATATCTCCTCGTTCGCCGTCTACAACGTCCTGATCGGGTATCTCATCCTCCACCGGATAGCCACGGGGTTGCAGGCCCTCGTGCTCTTCTCCGTGGCGATGCTCCTGCACTTCGTGGTCAACGACTACGGGCTGCGCGAGCACCACAAGGGACTCTACCGCCGGATCGGGCGCTGGGTGCTCGCTGCGGCCGTCTTTCTGGGGTGGCTCGTCGGGGTCTTCACGGAGGTCCCCGAGGTCGCCATAGCGGTCCTGATCGCCTTTATAGCCGGCGGCGTGATCATGAACGTCCTCAAGGAGGAGCTTCCCGAGCGGCGCGAGAGCCGCTTCTGGGCTTTTCTCCTCGGCGCCGTCCTCTACGCGGCGCTCCTGCTGGCGCTGTGATGGAGGCTTTGACGGCGGCCTTCTGGGGGTTCGTTGGGGGCGCGGCCCTGCTCGTCGGGGCGCTCGTAGGGCTCTACGCCGGCGCCTCGCAGCGGGTCATCTCCGTCGTGATGGCCGTGGGGACGGGGGGCTTGATCTCCTCCGTCGCCTTCGAGCTAGTGTCGGAGGCTTACGAGCGGGGCGGCTTCGATGCGGTCACGGCCGGTCTCCTCCTCGGCGCGCTGCTCTATTTCGCCGCCGACCTTGCGGTGAGCCGCGCCGGGGCGGAGCACCGCAAGCGTTCTAGAGGACAGCAGCAGGGCGGCTCTGGAGCGGCCATAGCCGTGGGGGCGCTGATGGACGGCATCCCCGAGTCGGCGGCGATAGGGATAAGCCTGGTGGGCGGGGCGGTGAGCTGGGTCTTCGTCATTGCCGTCTTTCTCTCCAACGTTCCCGAGGGCCTCTCGGCGGCCGCCGGGATGAAAAAGGCGGGCCGCTCCACGGCCTACGTACTCGGGCTGTGGGGCTCCGTGGTGGTCGCGTCGGCGCTCGCGGCGCTCTTTGGGTATCTCTTTCTCGCCGGGGCGTCGGGGAACGTGATCGCCGCGATCCAGGCTTTCGCCGCGGGGGCCATCCTGACGATGCTCTCCAGCACCATGATGCCCGAGGCTTACGAGGAGGGCGGCGCGGTCGTCGGCGTGGTGACGACGGCCGGCTTCCTCCTGGCGTTCGTCTTGAGCCGGCTGGAGTAGGGAGGAGGGTGGTGCGCAGAAGACCATCAGCGAGCTGGCCTCCCTGAGGAACATGCTCAACGCGGTCGTCTTCGCCGGGCGGCTACTACCTTATGACCGAGCTGTACCGCGAGCGGGTACGTCAGAGCAGGGAGGAGGCGGGCGGTCGCCCGGAGGTCGCCGTCGGACTCGACCACTCCCGCATTCCGCAGGTGGGCATCGGCGTGTGCAACTTACTCCGCGGCGCCGGCGAAGGACGTGACCTTCGAGATCTCGACGCCCGTGGAGGACCCGCGGGCAATCTCCGGGCTACCCTGCTTCTCGAAGGGCCTCCCCGGAGCCGCAAGTGGACGGCTCGCACGTCTTCGAGACCTCGCCCGGGTGCCGGGAGAGGAGGGGCTCGCGGACGGCATCGGGCTGGCGGTGAGGCTCGCGGACCTCGCCGGCAAATCCTACGAGTCACGCTACATGCCGGACCCGCTTTGCGAGAACCGCCGGCTCGAGACGGCGGGGCATGGACGACCCCGTGAAGGCCGTCGAGAGGCTCTCCGGCGAGGTCCGCGGCGACGGAAGCCGGCGTGGCGGTTAGCCGTCCTGCGGGTTTGTCCCGCACCCCGGCTGGAGACATAGACGGTTATGGAAGAGCTGCTCACGGTCGCGGTCGGCTACCTGCGGCTCATGGTCGAGGCCATAGGGGCGGCCATAGTGGGTTTCGGGGCCCTGGCGACGGCGTTCCGGTACCTGCTGACCCTCGTCGGCGTCAGGGAGTACACCAACTCCGAGATACGGCTCTACCTCGGGCGCTACCTGGCCCTGGGGCTGGAGTTCCAGGTCGGGGCGGACATCCTCTCTACCGCCATCGCCCCGACCCTCAACGACGTGCTGCTGCTCGGCGCGATCGTGGTGATCCGCACGGTGCTCAACTACTTCCTCTCCCAGGAGCTCGAGCGTGAGCGCCGGGAGGTGGCGCCCGAGCCGGGACGGGACGCGGTGCGGGGCTAGAGCCGGTGGCTCTGTATCACTCCGTACTCGACGCGCTCAGGCTGGTCTTGCTCCTGATCGGGAGCATCATCGTCTTCGCCGGCATAGGGCAAGCCCTGCTACGGGCGCGCGGACCGGGGGGACGCAGCAGGGCGGCGAGCAGCATAACCGCCCACGCGGCCCTCGGCCTGGAGTTCTTCGTCGGGGCCACCATCCTCAACCTCGTCGTGCGCCCCTCCTGGACCTCCGTGGCGACCACGGCCGTCACCATCGCCGTGCGCAAGCTGCTCACGCTGTCCCTGGGCCTTGCGCACGGCGGCCCTAGCCCCCGCCGAGAGAGGGGATGATCCAGGGTATCAGGTAGGCTTGGATCATGGCCAGCACGCCCAGCGCCGCCGTCAGGATCAGGGACCACCTTATCGTCATGCGGAAGATGTTCGCCTCCTGGCCCACCTGGTCTATGGCTGAGGCACCGACGGTGAGGTTTTGCGGGGAGATCATCTTTCCCATTACGCCACCTGAGGAGTTGGTCGCGCCGGCGAGCGTCGGCTCGATGCCGAGTTGCTGGGCGGTGACGGTCTGCATCGGGCCGAAGAGGGTGTTCGAGGAGGTGTCGGAGCCCGAGAGGACGACGCCGAGCCAGCCGATGAGGGGCGAGAAGAACGGGAAGAAGAAGCCGGTCGTCGCGAACGCCAGCCCCAGGGTCGAGGTCATGCCCGAGTAGTTCAGGACGAAGGCGAGGGCGAGGACCATCGCGATGGTCAGGAAGGCGAGCTTCATCTGGTTGAGCGTCTGTCCGTAGACGCGGAGCTGGGTGGCGGGCCCGGCCCCCATGACGAACCCGGCGATGATCGCCGCGAAGAGCACCACGGTCCCGGCGGCGGAGAGGATGTTGAACGTGAACTCGGCCGAGTAGGGGGTCGGCTCCGGCTGGATCGGGGGCATCTGCGTCACTACCCCGTCGAGGCCCGGCCACGGGAACACGATCGTCGCCGTGTTGAGCCACTCCGTGACGTTCAGCGCGGGGGGGATGTTCGGGAAGAGGTCGCCGACGCGGGCGACGACGATGACGATGACGAGTATGACGTAGGGCAACCATGCCCGGAAGCCCGAGATACGCGGGGTGCCGGCCGCTCCTCGGCCGCCGCCGCTTATGCCGTACTCGCCGCGCGCTTCCCGTTCTTCCGCGCCCGTCTCCGACTCGTAGACCTGCGGCGCCTCCCCCGATGCCGCAGCGGCGTCCGCCGCTCCGCGCTCGCTCGCGAAGCGCCAGGCGGTCGCCGGCTGCCAGACGCGCAGGAGGAGGTAGAGCGCGGCCAGCGACACGAGCGCGGCCAGCACGTCGACCAGGCTCGGACCGATGAAGTTCGAGACGAAGAATTGCGTCACCGCGAAGGTGACACCGGCGGTCGCCACGGCGGGCAGGACCTGCATCATGCCGCGCCACCCGGCCATCACGAAGACCATGAATCCGGGGATGATGATGGAGAACAGCGGGAGCTGGCGCCCGACCATAGCCGAGAGCGCGTTGGTCACGCCATCGACGTTGTCGGCCTGGCCGACCAGCGGGGCGACGAGGCCGCCCAGGGCTATGACCGGGATGCCGAGTGAGCCGAACGCCACCGGGGCGGTGTTCGCCAGCAAAGCTATAGAGGCGGCATAGAGCGGTGCGAACCCGAGGCTCGCCATGATCGCCGCAGTGATAGCGACCGGCGCCCCGAACCCGGCGATTCCCTCGATAAGGGCGCCGAAAGAGAAGGCGATGATCAGGGCCTGCAGCCGCCTGTCGGTCGTGAGCGAGGCCAGCGACTCACGAACGACGTCGAAATACCCGGTCTCGACGGTCAGGTTGTGGAGGAAGATGGCGTTCAGGACGATCCACGCAATGGGCCAGAGCCCGAAGGCCGCTCCATAGAATACCGACGACAGCGCCGGCACGAAAGGCATCCTGTAGACGAGTACGGCGACGACAAACGCCGAGAGCAGCGCGGCGGCTGCGGCCCAGTGGGCAGCCGTGCGCAACACCCCGAGCATTACGAGGAGCACCACTATGGGGATGGCGGCGAACAGCGCCGAAATTAGAATGTTGACAACGGGAGTGTAGTCTTGAGTAAACCCCACCGGGGACGACCTCCTCCTCCTCCTCCTCCTCCTCCTCCTCCTCCTCGGATATCCCTGACCCTACCGCTGCCTTGCACCTGCGACCCGGGAAATATAGTACATGCGAAGTCGTTCCCGCAACGGTGTGATCTACCCCGCGGGCGGCATCTGCCGTTTCTCCCTCACGACCGATGACCGGAGACCAGCGCTACCCGCAGGTCGTTGACGTTGGTGCCGGTCGGTCCGGTGACGAGCAGCGCCCCGCCCGCTTTCAGGGCGCGGTCCGAGTCGTTCCTGGAGAGCGCCCCGGCGGGGTCCGCGCCGCCCTGCAGGATCCGCTCGACCGTCCGCCCGTTCACCAGGCCACCTGCCGCGTCGGTGGGACCGCCGTTGGTGTCGGCGGCGAAGGCGGCCCAGCCCTCCACGCCGTCCAGCTCTATCGCGAGCGCGAGGGCGAATTCCTGGTTGGGACCGCCGGTCCCCTCCCTGCGCACGATGACCGTGGCCTCGCCTCCGGAGACGATCGCGCAGGGCGGCCTCGCGGGGTTGCCGCTCTCCAGCACGTCCCGGACGATGGCGGCGTAGACCGAGGCGACCCCGCGCGCGTCACCGCACCGGTGACGGTGGTGGAGAGCAGCAGCGGCTCGTAGCTCAGCTCCCGCGCCTTCTCCAGCGTCGTCTCGCAGGACCGGTGACCTCCGCCGCAGATCACGTTCGCCCCCCTTCAAAGAGCGGGTCTCCCGGTTTGGGGGTCTCGCCGGCCTCGCGCAGCCTCTCGGCGACGGTATCGGGAGGCTCTATCCCATAGCGCTCCAGCACGCCGCGCGCCTCTTCCAGGGTGGTCGGGTCGGGGGCGGTGAGGCCGCTGGCTATGGTGGAGGACGGGTCGCCGACAACGTCGGAGAGCAGCAGGGCCAGGGTCCTCGGCGGGCGGCCAGGCTCGCCAGGATCTCTCTAAGGTGCTACTCCACGGGGGCATTCCAGCGGTCCACGGGAGGCTCGTGCACGGGGCCGGCGCGGGCGAGCACGCGGCGAGTGCCTCATTTCTCTATCCCGCGGCTGCGCCAGGCTATAGAATAGAATCGCGTGAAGGTCACGGGATAGCGTTCTCGAT
>JBFLXF010000050.1:0-8780 GCA_040757515.1 Actinomycetota bacterium | reverse complement strand
AGTACCGGGGAGAGAGCGTAAAGGCGTTTGTGGTGAAGAGGGAGGGCAGCGCCCTGACGGAAGAGGGACTCATCGCCTACTGCCGGGAGAATCTGGCGGCATACAAGGTGCCGAAGGTGATCGAGTTTCGCGATGAGCTGCCCAAGAGCGCCGTCGGCAAGCTTCTGCGGCGCGTGCTCGCCGACGAGGGGCGAAAGAAGGCGGGGACGGACGGGTAGGGGTAGAGCGAAGGGAGAGGGCTTGGACTACGTAAGGGTAGAGCATGAGGGTGGGGTGGCGGTTGTCACCATTGATCGTCAGGAGAAGATGAACGCCTTGAACGCGCAGGTGCAGGAGGAGATCACCGAGGCGTTCGCCTCGATCCCGCCGGGGGAGGTCCGGGCGGCCGTCATCACCGGGGCCGGGGAGAAGGCGTTCGTCGCCGGGGCGGACGTCGGCGGCATGGAGCAGATGAGCGCTCTCGAGGTCAGGGAGTTCGGCAGGATCGGGACGCGCATGATGCAGGCCATAGAAGGCGCGCCCTTCCCCGTGATCGCCGCCATAAACGGTTTCGCCCTCGGCGGCGGGCTGGAGATCGCCCTCGCCTGCGACATACGCATCGCCGCCGAGAACGCCCGGCTCGGCTTTCCGGAGGTCACCATCGGCATCATGCCCGGCGCGGGGGGGACGCAGCGCTTGCCCAGGGTGGTCGGAAGCGGTGTGGCCCGCGAGCTCGTGTTTACCGGACGGATGGTCGATGCGAGAGAGGCGAAGGAGATCGGGCTCGTGGACCGCCTCGTCGGCGAGGGCGAGGCCCTGGAGGCGGCGAAGGAGCTGGCGCGGCAGATAGCAAAGAACGCCCCGCTCGCCGTCAGAAACGCCAAGACCGCTATGAACATCGCCAGAAACACCGACCTCGCGAGCGGCATAGAGCACGAGGGGGACCTCTTCGCGCTCCTTTTTGCGACTGAGGATGCGAAAGAAGGGATGGCCGCCTTCGCCGAGCGTCGCAAGCCCGAGTTCAAGGGACGGTAAGGGGGCCATCTTGGAGATACGGAACAGCACCTTCCTCATCAGCGGCGGAGGCTCCGGGCTCGGGGCGGCGACCGCCCGCGCGCTCGCGGAGGCCGGAGCCGGCGTCCTCATAGCGGACATCAACGAAGATGCCGGCCAGAGCGTCGCGGCGGCGATCGGCGAGAAGGCGAAGTTCGTGCGCACCGACGTGACCGACGAGCAGAGCGTGCAGGAGGCGGTCGATGCGGCCTCAGAGGGCTTCGGCGGGTTGCACGGAGCGGTGAACTGCGCCGGCATCGGCCCGGCAGCGAGGGTGCTCGGCAGGAAGGGGCCGCACCCTCTGGATCTCTTCGAGCAGACCGTGCGGGTCAACCTCGTTGGCACCTTCAACGTCATCCGCCTGGCCGGGGCGCGCATCGCTGAGGGGAAGCCCGACGAGGACGGCGAGCGGGGCGTGATCGTCAACACCGCGAGCGTGGCGGCCTATGACGGACAGATCGGGCAGGCCGCCTACTCGGCCTCCAAGGGAGGCATCGTCGCCATGACGCTGCCCGTCGCACGGGAGTTCGCGCAGTTCGGTATCCGGGTGGTGACGATCGCGCCGGGGATCTTCGAGACGCCGATGCTCGCCAATCTCTCCGACGAGATCCGGGAGTCTTTGGGCAGGCAGGTGCCGTTCCCGAGTCGTCTCGGCAGGCCGGAGGAGTACGCGGCGCTCGCGAAGCACATCGTCGAGAACCGGATGCTCAATGGCGAGGTCATAAGGCTCGACGGCGCCATCCGCATGGCGCCCAGGTAGGCCGGGGAAAGGAGGAACGCAAAGTGGAACAGAGCGTGGAGAGGCTCGGGGGCGAGGCCAGGGGCGAACAGACGCCCTTGCGGCGCGTGATCACGGCCAGCGTCGTCGGAAACATCATCGAGCAGTTCGACTTCCTGCTCTACGGTTCGATGGCGGCTCTGGTCTTTGGGCAGCTCTTCTTCCCGACCTTCTCGCCCCTCGCCGGGACGCTGGCTGCCTTCTCCACCTTCGCGGTGGGGTTCGTTGCGCGGCCGCTGGGGAGCATCTTCTGCGGGCACTTCGGGGACAGGATCGGGCGCAAGTCCATGCTGGTCCTGACGCTCTCCATCGCGGGGGCCTCTACCTTCCTCATGGGGCTTCTGCCGACCTACGCGACCATCGGCGTCTGGGCGCCGATACTCCTGGTCACGCTGCGCTTCCTGCAGGGCTTCTCGTTCGGCGGCGAGTACGCCGGCGCCGTGCTGATGGTGGCCGAGTACGCTCCGGCCGACCGGCGGGGTTTCTTTGCCAGCTTTGTCCCGGCGGGTTCTCCTGTGGGGTTGCTGCTCTCGACGCTGACCGTTCTTCTGGTCTCCTTGCTGCCGGAAGAGCAATTCCTCGCCTGGGGCTGGCGGCTGCCGTTCCTTTTCTCCATCGTGCTGGTTGCGATCGGCCTCTTTATCCGGCTGAAGGTCCTGGAGACACCGGCCTTCAGGCGCGTCAGGGAGACGGGGACCGAGGCCCGGATGCCGATCATAGACGTGCTGCGCACCAACCCGGGTAAGGTCCTGCTGGCCGCGGGCGTCAGCTTCGGCTTCACCGCGCTGCTCTACGTCGTGATCGTCTTCATGCTGAGCTACGGCACCGGGCAACTCGGTATCCCGCAGCAGACGCTGCTGGCGGGCACCATCATCGCGGCGGCCGTGCAGATGGTGACGATCCTGCTCGCGGGCGTGCTCTCGGACGTCGTGGGCCGGCGGGTGGTGATCCTGGCCGGTGCCCTGCTCTCCGCGGCCTTCGCCTTCCCGTTCTTCTGGCTCATGGAGACGCAGAGCCCCGTCCTGGTGTGGCTGGCGATGACCCTGATCCTGGCGGCAGGGGCCGCCGTCTACGGTCCCCTGGCGGTGATGCTCGCCGAGCTGTTCGGCACCCGCCTGCGCTACAGCGGAGCTTCTTTGGGCTACCAGCTCGGCGCGACCATCGGGGGCGGTTTCTCGCCTCTGATCGCTACCGCGCTTCTGGCCTGGTCGGGCGGCGCATCGTGGGCGGTGGCCCTGTATTTGCTCGTTGCAAACGCCCTGGCGGCGCTCTGCGTCTACCTCCTCACCGAGACCGTGAGGGCAGATATGCTGGAGGATGCACCGGCGGCCAGATAAAGATGACGAAGAACCCGAAGACGTGGCGCCGCCATCAGAGAGCGGTGCCGCGTCTCTGATGCAAGGGAGGAGAGGCCTTGCAGGCCGACAGGGACCGCTCGTGGACGGACTACTACCTTCTGGACGAACTGCTCACCGACGAGGAGCGTGCGGTCCGAGACAGGGTGCGAGCCTTCGTGGACCGGGAGGTGCTCCCTGTTATCAACGGCTACTGGGAGCGGGGCGAGCTGCCCTTCGATCTGATCCCCAAGCTGGCGGAGCTCAACCTCGCCGGGGGCGCCATAAAGGGCTACGGGTGCCCGGGCCTGAGCGTGGTGGCCGACGGCCTGGTCACGATGGAGATCTCGCGCGGGGACGGCGGCCTCAACACCATCTTCGGGGCGAACTCCTCGCTCGCCATGCCGACGATACACATGCTCGGCTCCGAGGAGCAGAGGCA
Source organism: Actinomycetota bacterium (assembly GCA_040757515.1). GTDB lineage: Bacteria > Actinomycetota > Rubrobacteria > Rubrobacterales > Rubrobacteraceae > JBFLXF01. Next base: position 5,194 of record JBFLXF010000050.1, on the reverse strand, counting down.
GAGGTGGCTGCCGCCGCTGGCGCGGATGGAGAAGCTCGGGGCCTTCGCTCTCACCGAGCCCGATCACGGCTCCGATGCGGTGAGGCTGGAGACGAGCGCGCGCCGCGAGGGCGACGAGTACGTCATAGACGGCGAGAAGCGCTGGATCGGCAACGGCACCATCGCCGACGTGACCGTCGTCTGGGCCCGCGACGACGAGGGTAACGTGGGGGCGTTCCTGGTCGAGAAGGGCGCCCCCGGTCTCTCCGCGGAACGCATGACCGGAAAGACGGCGATGCGCTCCTCGTGGCAGGCGCACATGAGGTTCGAGGGCGTGCGCGTGCCCGTCGAGAACCGTCTGGAGCACTCCCGCACCTTCAAGGACACCAACAGGGTCCTCGCCGCCATGCGCTACGGCGTCGCCTGGGGCGCCTTGGGGCACGCCGTCGCCTGCTACGAGGCCGCGCTAGCATATGCCAGAGAGCGGATACAGTTCGGCAGGCCCATAGCGGGCTTCCAGCTAATCCAGAAGAAGCTCGCCGACATGCTCGCGGAGATAACCTCCATGCAGCTGATGTGCCTCAGGCTCTCGCAACTCCGGGAGCAGGGCAAGATGACCGGCCCGATGGCTTCTCTGGCGAAAATGAACAACGCCAGGAAGGCCCGCCAGGTCTGCCTCGACGCGCGGGACATAATGGGCGGCAACGGCGTGTTGCTGGAGCACCACGTCGCGCGGCACGTAGCCGACGTGGAGGCGGTCTACACCTACGAGGGCACCGACACCGTCCAGTCGCTCATCGTCGGCCGCGACATCACCGGCATGAGCGCCTTCGTTTGAGAGGAGAGATGTGGATGTAGAGAAGCTCAGGGCCATAGACGTGCACACCCACGCCGAGGTCTCCCGCGAGGCGGGGCCGGACGCGACCCACGCCTTCGGGGAGGCCGCCGAGGAGTACTTCGGGGAGGGTGAGCACCCGAACGCCTGGGAGGTGGCAGAGTACTACCGGGAGCGGCAAATGGCGGCGGTCGTCTTCACGGTGGACATGGAGATGAAGACGGGCCAGAAGCGCGTCCCCAACGAGGAGATACTCGAGGCCGCCGAGGAGAACCCGGACGTCCTGATCCCGTTCGCCAGCATCCATCCGGCGCGGGGAGCGATGGGCGTGGAGGAGGCGAAGCGGCTCATCGAGATGGGCGTGCGGGGCTTCAAGTTCCACCCGAACCTGCAGGACTTCTTCCCCAACGACCGGATGGCCTACCCGCTCTACGAGGTGATAGCGGAGGCTGGGCTCGTGGCCCTCTTCCACACCGGACATTCGGGGATGGGGACCGGGATGCCGGGCGGTGGGGGAGTGCGCCTCAAGTACTCGAACCCCATGTACATCGACGACGTGGCCGTGGACTTCCCGGAGATGAAGATCATACTCGCCCACCCCTCGTTCCCCTGGCAGGACGAGGCGCTCTCGGTGTGCTTGCACAAACCAAACGTATTCATAGACCTCTCGGGCTGGTCGCCGAAATACTTCCCGAAGAACCTGATCCAGTACGCCAACACCCTCCTCAAGAGGAAGATGCTCTTCGGCTCGGACTACCCGGTCATAAAGCCCGAGCGCTGGCTCTCGGACTTCGAGGAGGCTGGCTTCCGGGACGAGGTGAAACCCCTCATCCTGAAGGAGAACGCCGTAAAGCTCCTCGGCCTCGACGGGGGACGCGGTGGGTGATCCCGGCTCCGGACGACCGTCCGGCCTCCCCTGGACCGAGACGCCCGTCCCGTTCGAACGTGCTCTGGACGGCACGCTCGGCTTCGAGGTGCTGGAGCTCTCGGATGAGCTCGCCCGCGGGCGTGTCCGGGTCACCGACCGGGTTCGGCAGATATGGGGCTTGGTGCACGGCGGCGTCTACGCGGCGCTCTCCGAGATGCTTGCCTCCGAGGCCACGGTTGCGGCCGTACACGGCGACGAGAACGTCGCCGTCGGACTCTCGAACCACACCAGCTTCCTGCGCCCGGTCTTCGACGGCACGATACACGCCGAGGTCAGGAGGTTGCACCGCGGCAGGAGCACGTGGCTGTGGGAGGGATACCACACAGACGACGAGGGCAGGCTGTGTGCCGTCTCGCGGGTCACCCTGGCGATACGTCCTCGCTCGACGGGCGCGCGATAACCCCGCGCGATCCATCCTGCTCCCGGAGCCGATACGGGGTAGAATGATGGTTGTCCCGCCGGTCAACCGGTGTCTGGACGCGGGGAAAGCTTCGCGGGTACAAGGGGTGATACGCGATGAAAGATGTCTTGCCCAGGACGGGATTCCGGCTGGAGCTGGACGGCGGCTCGCTGAAGATCGAGGATGTGGTGGCGTTCGCCCGCAGAAGCGGTGAGGCGCAGTGCGCTCTATCCCCGGAGGCGGTGCGGAGGGTAGAGGCGACGCGGGAGCTGAAGCGGAGCCTGATCGAGCGGGAGGTCCCGATCTACGGCGTAACGACCGGCTTCGGGGACAGCGCGCACCGCCAGATCTCCTCCTCCAGGTCCGTGCGCCTCCAGCAGAATCTCCTGCGCTTCCTGGGTGCCGGCACCGGCCAGACCGCCTCTCCGGAGGTGACGCGGGCCGCGATGCTCCTGCGCGCCAACTGCCTCGCCAAGGGCAACTCCGGCGTCCGCCTGGAACTGGTCGAGCGCCTGCTCTTCTTCCTCAACAAAGACATCCTGCCCCTGATTCCCGAGCGTGGCTCCTGCGGCGCGAGCGGCGATCTCATACCGCTCTCCTACCTGGGCGCCGCCCTCGTGGGCGAGGAGGAGGTCCTGTACGGGGGCGAGGTCCGGGAGGCGAGAGAGGTCCTGGACGAGCTCGGCCTGGAGCCGCTGGAGCTCGAGGCCAAGGAGGGGCTCGCCCTTACCAACGGGACCTCTTTTATGAGCGCGTTCGCGGCTCTTGCGGTGTGGGACGCAGAGGAGCTGGCGCTGGTCTCCGATCTGTGCACGGCGATGGCCTCGGAGGCGCTGCTCGGGAACAGAGGACACTTCAACGCCTTCATCTTCGAGAACAAGCCCCACCCGGGCCAGATCGAGAGCGCGCGCATCATCCGGGAGCTTCTTGCGGAGAGCGAGCTGGCGCTCGACTCGGAGAAGATCTTCGCGGACGACGGCCTCGGCGGCAGGGAGTTCCTGGAGCTGGAGCGGCAGGTGCAGGACAAGTACTCTATCCGCTGCGCGCCGCACGTCAACGGGGCGCTGCGCGACACCCTGGAGTGGGTGCGGCGCTGGGTGGAGGTGGAGATCAACTCCTCCGACGACAATCCGCTCTTCGACGTGGGAGGCGGCCGGGTGCAGAGTGGCGGCAACTTCTACGGCGGCCACATCGCCCAGGCGATGGATTCCCTGAAGATAGCCCTCGCCAACCTCTGCGACCTGATGGACCGCCAACTGGAGCTGGTCGTGGACGAGAAGTTCAACGCAGGTCTGACGCCGAACCTGATCCCCGCCTTCGATGAGGATAGCCCGGAGGCTGGGGTGCACCACGGCTTCAAGGGGATGCAGCTCTGCTCCTCGGCTATGACCGCCGAGGCGCTAAAGCTCGCGAACCCGGCGAGCGTCTTCTCTCGCTCCACCGAGGCGCACAACCAGGACAAGGTCAGCATGGGAGCGATAGCCGCCCGCGACGCCCGATCGGTGATCGAGCTCGCCCAGAACGTCGCCGCCATACACCTGCTCGCCGTCTGTCAGGCCCTCGAGCTGCGCGGCGTCGAGAAGGCGAGCCCGAAGACGCGGGACGTCCACCGGCTGGTGCGGGAGCACGTCCCGTTTCTCGACGCCGACCGGCGGATGGAGAGGGACATCAAGGAGACCGTGGACCTCATACGGTCCGGTGAGCTGTCGAGGCTCGTTCTGGAAGGATAGGGAGAGGAGGAGAGACATGCTACAAGAGAAGCGGCCCTGGCTAAAGGTCTACGGGGACAGGATCCCGGAGAGGATCATCGAGGGTTCACTGACAGAGTTCCTCGAGGACGCGGTACGCAGGTACCCGGACCACATAGCCCTAACGCAAGGGGAGCGCGCGATCTCCTACCGCGAGCTGCTGGAGCTTACCGAGAAACTGGCCGCCGCGCTCTCGGAGGCCGGGGTGAAGAAGGGCGACCGGGTGGCGCTCATGCTGCCGAACTGCCCGGAGTACGTTATCGGGTTCTTCGGTGCGCTTAGGGCCGGAGCCGTGACGACACAGGTCAACCCGCTCTACGTCGGCCGCGAGCTGGAGCACATCTTCTCCAACTCCGGCTCGGAGACCGTGATCGTGCATCCCATGATGTACGGGAAGGTCAAGGATATTCAGTCCGAGACACCCCTGAAGAGGGTCATCGTCGCCGGAGAGCCGGAGGGTGGATCGAGAGATGAAGACCTCACCTTCGACGAGTTCATCGGGACGGCCTCCGGTGGCGCACCGGACGTGGATATAGACCCCAAAGAAGACCTCGCCTCCATACAGTACACGGGCGGGACGACCGGCGTCTCCAAGGGCGCGATGCTCACGCACGCGAACCTGCTCGGAGGCGTGCAGCAGACGATAGACCTCCTCATCGAGGACCCCAAAGACTTCCCGGAGAACGGCAAGGTGGTCGCCGTGGCGCCATTCTTCCACATCTTCGGGATGACGATGGTCCTCTTGTTCGGCTTCCGGCACGGCTGGAACCTCTTGCTCGTGCCCCGCTTCGTGCCGGATCAGATGATGGAGCTCATAAAGCGGGAGAGGCCGATCATGCTCGCCGGTGTAGCGACGCTCTACACAGCGCTCCACAGCTACCCCAACATGGAGGAGTACGGCCTCGACGAGGTGCTGCTCTACACCTCGGGCGGAGCAAGCGTGCCTATCGGGTTGCTCAACTCCTTCGAGCGGCGCACCGGGCGCCCGATCTGGGAAGGCTACGGGCTCTCGGAGGGCGCGCCCGTGAGCTTCAACACCTACCTGCGCGGCCCCGTGGGCGGCTCGATCGGCGTGCCCATCCCCGGCACCGACGTGAGGATCGTGGACGTGGAGACCGGCGAGAGGGAGCTGCCGCCCGGCGAACCGGGCGAGCTGATCGTCAAGGGTCCGCAGGTGATGAAGGGCTACTGGAAGATGCCCGGGGAGACCGAGAAGGCCCTCAGAGATGGCTGGCTCTACACCGGAGACATCGCCAGGATGGACGAGGAGGGCTACCTCTACGTCGTGGACCGCAAGAAGGACA
>JBFLXF010000049.1:0-8856 GCA_040757515.1 Actinomycetota bacterium | reverse complement strand
GAGTTCGTGGGCCGGGACGTCGGGATGCTGCTCGACCTCGAGCCGGGGATGCGCACGACGAGCTTCGTCCCCGACTGGCAGGTGAGGCGCAGCGCCGGAGAGCAGAGAACGTCGTGGTATCTGCGAATGTGGCCGCCGCAGCGGGGCGCGGACGCACTGGGCTCGCTCATGAGGATCGAGGCCCCGAGGGAGACACCGCCCGAGCGCATAGACGAGATCTCGCGCTGGATCCTGGCCGAGCGGGCGCCGCTCGCCAAGCCCGACCCCCGGTGGCCCGCCATGATCTACCCCATCCGCTACGTCGAGAAGATCCTCAAGCCCCTCGTGCAGGGCTCGGAGCGCAACTACGCGAGGCTGGAGCGCCAGCTGGCAGCTAACGGGAGGGACTAGATGCTGCACCCGGACTACCTGGACACCGACTCAGGCCCCATTGGCCGCGTCGTGACCAGCGAGGAGCACCCCGCCACCGCCCACGAGTTCTACTTCTGGACCGCCGAGACCGGGGCCGCCCAGAGGCTGGACATAGGCCACATCGTCGCCGCCGAGAGCGAGGACGCCACCGCCATCGCCGTCCTCGACGACCCCAGGCGCTACTCCGATCTCCAGTCCTTCCTCGACGACTTCTACGCCTACGACGGCGACCCGTCGCTCGAAGCCCTCTCCGAGCGGGTGGAGATACTGGTCTTCCGGGCGCAGGTGCTCGCCACCAAGCACCGCGAGGAGCGCAAGAAGAGCAAGCGCCCGGTCCGCAGCGGCCCCGTCTACTACGCGACGAGGGCCGCCATCGAGTTCGCCCTCGGCACGGAGGAGTTCTCCGGCGAGAAGATACCGCTCCTCCTGCACGAGAACGGCAACGAGAGGAACGGCGAACCGCAGCGCACGCCGGTCTATGTGGACGAGGACTACCTGCTCGGCCCGGAGGCCGGGCACCTGAACATCACCGGCATGAGCGGGCTCTCCACGAAGACCAGCCACGCCCTCTTCACCATCTCGAGCGTCTTCCAGACCGTAAAGAACAAGAAAGTCGCCGCCCTCATGTTCAACGTGAAGGGCGCGGATCTGCTCTTCCTCGACAAGCCGGTCGAGGTGGACCCCGCCGACGACCCCGACCTCGCCGGGCGCTACGCCCGCGAGGGCTACACCGGGCTGCCGGAGGAGCACCGGAGCATGTACGAGGCCCTGGGCCTCGAGACCAGGCCGTTCGATAAGTTGCGCATCTTCGCTCCTCTACGCTACGGCATGGACCCCGGCGAGCGTACTCTGGACCTGGCGGGGCTTTCGGCGCGCAAGCTGAACACGCTGCGCAACGCCCGCGGCGAGGACGGCTGCGTCTACCCGATAGCCTGGGAGCTCGGGGACGTGCTGCCCTACGCCGGCGCCGTCTTCGAGCCCTCGGACATGGACGACAAGTTCCGGGGGTTTATCGAGGAGCTGCGGGCGCAGGGGGTCAGGACGCAGGCCGAGTTCCAGACGATGATGGATGAGATCTTCGACTACCTCGACGAGGAGGACCGACAGAGCTGGAACGGCCACCACCGGGCCACCATCTCCAAGGTGCGCAACCGGTTCAAGATCCTGCCGAGCAAGTGCGCCGGCCTGCTCGCCCATGGCAAAGTGGAATACGGCGACCTGCCGCGCGTTGACGGCCCGTTCGAGGACCGGGAGGTGCGCGTGGTGGACATCTCCCAGCTCACCGGCATCCCGCAGGACCTCATCGTCACCAGCGTTATAGAGAAGATCTGGGAGCACGCAGAGACGGGCAATCTCGGCGTGGACAAGCTCATCATCTTCGTCGACGAGCTGAACAAGTACGCGCCGAGCGGCTCCAAGAGCTCGGCGCTCAAGGGCACGCTCGTGGACATAAGCGCCCGCGGGCGGCACCTGAACCTCACGCTCTTCGGGGCGCAGCAGTTCAGAAGCAAGGTAGACGAGGAGGTCGTCGGCAACGCGGCGACGAGCCTGTACGGCAGGATCGGGGACGAGGAGATCACGAACGCGAGCTACCGCTCCTTCTCCGGCACCACCCGCGAGGAGCTGCTGCAGCTCGAGAAGGGCCGCCTCCTGTGCCGCCACGCCCACTACGCCTTCCCCGTGTTCGGCACCTTCCCCCTCCCGCCCGTGCTTCCCGGCGCCGTCGGCAGCCGCATCTTCCGCCAGGAGAGCATGGACGCCGCCGCCTCCGTCCTCTCGGTGATGCGCGGCCTCACGCGCAAGCCCCCGAGCATAGCGACGATAAGGGCCGAGATAGAGGGCGTCCCCGAGGAGCGCGTCTACGAAGCGCTCGACGCCGTGAGCGCCGCCCACCGCTCCGGCAACGGCGCGGCCGACCCGTTCAAGAACTTCCTCTGGAACCTCAAGCGGCCCGCCCACAAGAGCCGCAACGGCCGCGACCCCTCCCGCATCCTCTCCGGCCTGGACCGGATGAAGGACTGAGGAGAGCCCGGCTGGAGTGCCTCTGGCCGAGCGCGGGAGCAGGCAGGCACGTAGGTGTAAGGGCCCCGTCGCGATGTATATTTTCTCCCGGACGGCACGATAGAGGAGCATAGAACCATAGTCCGCATAGCGCACATCTCGGATACGCACCTGGGATACTCTCGCTACGCGAGGCTGTGTCCGAAGACGGGGCGCAACCAGCGCGAGGTAGACGTGGGGGAGGCTTACGCCAAAGCCGTTGACGCCATCCTGGAGCGAGAGGTGGACCTGGTGATCCACTCCGGCGACGTCTTCGACTCGGTGCGCCCGGCGACGCACGTGATCATCGGCTTCCTCAAGCAGACTGCCCGCCTGACGCTCCGGGCCGGCATCCCCTACCTCATCGCCGCCGGCAACCACGAGACCCCCCGCCTGCGCACCACGACGGCCGCCCTGGAGTACGCGAACCTGGTGAACGCCGTCTCCGCCCACGACTTCGAGGTGGCCTACGAGCCGGTCGAGGCCGGGGACGCCCTCGTCGGCGTGACGCTGGTGCCGCACGGGGCGGTCGGCTCCACGGGCGCCATCATCCCGGAGCGCGAGGCGGAGATAAACGTCCTGGTGACGCACGGGCTGGTGCCGAACCTGGAGGCGCGCCAGCACGAGATGGGCGAGGCGAACCTGCCGGCGCAGATGCTCGAGAGCCCCTTCGACTACGTGGCTTTAGGGCACTACCACGAGTTCCACGAGCACAGGCCCAACTCCTTCTACGCCGGGGCGACAGAGCGTTTCAGCTTCGGGGAGGTGGCCTCGGTGCCGGGGTTCGCGATCGTGGAGATAGACGGTTCCGGCGTCTCGGTCGAGCACGTCCCGATAGAGACGCGCACTATGCTGGACCTGCCGTTCGTCCGGGCGCGCGAGATGGACGCGGCGGACCTGACGGAGGCGATCCGGGAGCGCACCGAAAGCGCCGGGTTGGACGGCGCGATCGTCCGCCTGCGCGTCTACGACGTGCGGCGCGGGGTGGCGAGCGGGATAGACCGCGAGCTCCTGCGCGAGCTGCGGCGCCGCTGCCTGAACTTCAGCCTGGAGATCCACGCCGAGGAGCGCCCCGGCCCGGACGCCGCCCCCGGCCCCACCTCAGCGGTCTTCGGGCCGCTGGAGGAGGAGTTTGCGGCCTTCGTGAAGGACCTTCGGGAGGGCGGCGAGCTCGAGAAGGGCTTCGCCGAGGAGTTCCTGCGGAAGGGCCGCGCCTACCTCTCGCGGGCGGCCAGTGAGGAGGACGGCCCGTGAACCTGGAGCGCCTGTACATCGAGAACTACAAGCAGCTCCGGGAGCCGCTGGAGCTCTACCCGCCGGAGGGCGCGGTCGGGGTCATCGGGGCGAACGGGACCGGGAAGTCCACTCTCTTCGAGAGCATTCTGTGGGCCTTCTTCGGCTCCAGGGGCCGGGACCCGCGCTTCGCGAACGAGTCCATCCCCTGGAGCGGCGGCTCCACGAAGGACCCGACCGTCGTCGAGGTGACGCTCTCGACCGAGAACGGCCCCTACACCGTCCGGCGCCAGCTCAGGAGCAACTCCACCGGCGCCGAGGCGCGCGACCCGGAGGGCAGAACGCTCGTCACCGGCACGACGGACGTGACACGGTGGGTCGAGCAGCACCTCCTGCGCATGGACCGGACGGCCTTCGAGGCGACATTCTACGCCAGGCAGAAGGAGCTCAAGTTCTTCGCCCACCACGACGGCGTGGAACGGGTTCGCCGCGTGAGCGAGATGCTCGGTATAAGCGGCGTCAAGAAGGCTCAGAAGCTCCTGCGCGAAGACCGCAAAGAGCTGCGCTCCGAGGCCAATCTGCTCGAGGCCCGCCTCGCTGAGGCGGATCTGGAGGGCCTGAGACGCGAGCTGAACGAAGCGAGATCGGATCTGAACCGCATCGAAGGGGAGCTGGCGAAGGTCGGCGGCGAGCTGGAAGAGACCACGGAGGCGCTGAAGGTGGCCCGGGAAGCCCGCGACGCCCTCGCAGCGGGCTACCGGGAGCACACCCGCCTTAACCGAGAGCTGCAGCGGGCCGAGGGCGAGAGGGTACGGGCCGAAGACCGGGCGCGCGCGGCGGAAGAGACCCTCAAAGAGCTGGCTCACGACAGGGAGGATCTCTCCCGGCTGAGGTCCGAGCTGGAGCGGCTGCCTGCTCTCGAGGCGGAGCTGGAGCGCCTCGAGGAGGCGAAGAGGAGGGTGGAGCGCCGGGATCAGGTCCGCAGGGAGCTACTGCAGGCCCAGGCCCGCATCACCGCCATCGAGTCGGAGGTGTGGGACACGCTGGAGGACCTCGACGGCGCGGACGAGGAGCCGCTGGCTGGCTGGAACGCACTCTTCGACCTGGATGGCACCGAGCTGCTCGCCGGGGCCGCGAGCGTCCTGAAGGAGGCCGACCGGCAGCTGAAGCTAGCCGAGGAGCGCCACGAGAGACTCAAGCAACTCGCCGCCGACCACGAAGACCTGAGGCTCACCGAGAAGGACGTGCGCGAGGCAGAGGAGCGGCACCGCGAGGCGCTCGCCGAGACGCGACGGCTCGCTGCGGAGTTGGAGGACGTCTCGGGCGGCGAAGATCTGGAGGTGTGGGAGCGCGAGCTGCGCGGCGAGGAGGAGAAGCTGCGCGAGATCGCCGCCAACCACCGTGGCCGGGCCGCGGCCCACGAGCGCGAGGCGAAGAACATAGACAAGGCCCGCGAGGCCATAGAGAGCGGCGCCGAGGAACACTGCCCCACCTGCCACCGGGGCTTCGAGGAGGGGGAGCAACTGGAGATCTCCGACACCCTCCGCCGCCAGGCCGCCGCCCTCAGGCGCCTCGCCGCCCGCGACGCCGAGGAGGCGGAGAAGCTCTCCGAGTCTGCAGCCGCCACCGCGAAGAAGCTGGCGAAGGTCTCCGAACGCCTGGCCCGCTGGCGCGAGCTGCGCGAGGCGCTGCTGCGCGCCGAGGACCGCGCCGCCGACCGCCTGGAGGCGCTCGAGCGCACCCGCGAGCACCACCGCGAGCTTCGGGCGCGTCTCGACGGCTCCCCCGTCCCCACCGCGGAGGAGCTGGCCGCCGCCGAAGCCCATCGCGAACGTCTCAGGGAGCTGCGCGACGCCCGTCCCGGCGTCGCAAGCCTCGCCAGGGAGCACGCCGAGCTCACGCGCAAAACCTCCGAGCTCGCAAAGGAGCTGGAGGACCTCTCCGGCGTCGCCTACGACCCCAAGGCGCACCGGGAGAGGCGCGAGGAGACATCGCGGCTCACCGCCGAGCGTGGCCGGGCGGTCGAGATAGAGAAGCGCCTCGCACGGAGGCCAGAGATCGAAGCCTCCCTTGTGGAGGCACGCCGCCGGGGGCGGAAGGCCGGGGAGGAGGCCGCCCGGCTGCGGGGAGAGATCTCCGCCCTCGCCTTCGATGAGGCGGCCTACGAGGCCGCGGGCGAGCGGATAACGGCGGCTGAGGAGAGGGCGGCGGTGCTGCGCGACGCCAGGGAGCAGCTCGGGGGCGAGTGGAAGGACGCCGAGTACCGCATCGAGCGCGCGAAGGGCGAGCTCAGGCGACTGGAGGACGACCGCCGCCTCGCGAACATGAAGACGTCCGAAGCCGCCCGCATGGACGAGATGGACGCACTCTTCACCCGCTTCTTGGGGAGCCTCACCGCTCGGGCGCGACCGATGCTCGAGGCCGAAGCCTCGGCGCTCGTGCGCGAGCTCACCGACGGGCGCTACGAGCGTATGGAGTTCGACGAGAACTACCGCGTGAAGCTCCTCGACCGCTTCGATGACTCCTACCCCATAGACCGCTTCTCCGGCGGCGAGGCCGATATCGCGAGCCTCTCGGCGAGGATGGCCCTCTCCAAGCTCATCGCCGCGGGCGGCGGCGGCTCGTTGGGCTTCCTCGTGCTGGATGAGGTCTTCGGCAGCCTCGACGCCGGGCGGCGCAACAACGTGCTGCTCGCCCTGGAGCGGCTCAAGCGGTCCTTCGGCCAGATCTTTATTATCTCTCACGTCGGGGAGGTGCAGGAGTCCGCGCTCGTGGACGAAGTCTGGATGCTCGAAGAGGATGAGGAGGGCAAGAGCACCGTCCGGCGCGTCGAGCGCGGCTCCGACCGGGAGATAACCGCCGACCTGCGCGGCTCCCTCGCCCGGTAGCCCGAACCGGCCGTCGAGAGCGTCCGCTCCCTCCTGTACACTTGCCGGGACGGTCGGATCTCAGAGGCAGGTGAGGGTGGAGAACGAGATCAAAGAGAGTGACGGCGCCGTCGAGATTCCGCTGCGCGGCGCGGGAGGGGAGCCCGTAGACCTGATGAGGACCATCCGCTCGCACGGCCTAGCCTCCCTCCCGCCGATGCGCCACGACGACGAACGCGGCACCTTCGAGGTCACGCTCTGCGCAGATGGCGCCGGATCGCGTACCATCCTCGTCTCGCCCGCCGGACCCGGCCTCGCGAGGGCGACCATAGCCGGTCTCCCAACGAGCCGCGAGGAAGAGGCGGCCCTCGTCGCGGGGGTGCGCCACGTGCTGCGGCTCGACGAGGACCTCTCTCCCTTCTATGAGCTGGCCACCCGCGACCCGGAGCTATCATGGGCTGCCGCGGGCGCGGGCCGGATGGTGCGCAGCCCCTCGGTCTTTGAAGAGGTGGTGAAGACGATCTGCACGACCAACTGCGCGTGGTCGGCGACCGAGAGAATGGTCGGAGCCATCGTCGAGCACCTCGGGGAGCGGGCGCCGGGCGCCCCGTCCTCCGGGCCGTACGGGCGGGCCTTCCCGAAGCCGGAGGCGATGGCGGAGGCCGGGGAGAACTTCTACCGGGAGGTGGCGCGCGCCGGCTACAGGGGACGGTATCTCCTCGCGCTCTCCCGCTCCGTCGCAGGAGGAGAGGTGGACCTCGAGGTCCTGGGAGACGCTCCGCCAGAGGAACTACCAGACGAGGAGCTGGAGAGGCGGCTCCTGGCGCTTCCGGGGGTCGGCCCCTACGCCGCCGCGCACATCATGACGATGCTCGGACGCTACTCGCGCCTCATCCTCGACTCCTGGACGCACCCCACCTACGCCCGGCTCTCGGGACGGGCGGCGACGGACGCGGAGATCCTGGCCCGCTTCAAGCCCTACGGTCGCTACGCCGGGCTCGCCTTCTGGCTCTACCTGACGCGGGGCTGGGTCTCGACCGACCCGGACTCCTGGAGTAAAGACCGCTAACCGGCGGCCTTCCGGATGAACCCGCGTATCGAGGGGGCGCTGATCTCGGTGTAGACGCCGGGGAAGCCCGGCGTGCCGCATTCGTAGCCGAAGCTGGTTATCCCCACCTGCCGGAACCCTCCTCTCACGGCGGCGAAGAGCGGCCCGCCGGAGTCCCCCTGGCAGGTGTCTAGCCGGGCCTTGCCGGCGCAGACCATAAGCCGGGGATAGACCCGTTGGGCAGGATCGCCTATCCCGGCGTAGGCCAACCTGCACCGGGAGTCGGAGACTACCGGCGGACTCGCCTCGCGCATCCTGTTGGGAATGCGCGAGGCGCCAAAGCGCGTGACGCCCCAGCCGGCGACCGTCAGGCGCCGCCCGGGCCGCTCGAACCGGTCGGAGCCCGCCGCATCGAGCATGACCGGCGGTATGCTCCCTACGGGACGGTTGAGCCGTATCACCGCCGCGTCGTAGGCGCTGTCCCTGTTGCCGTTGTAGAGCGGGTGGATGGAGACGTGAGAGAGTCTCGCGATACGGCGGGTTCGGCCCTGGGAGCTATTCAATACCGTAGCGCCCACCACGAGCCGCACGTCGCGGTAGGAGACGACGCTCCCCGGTACAGTCTCTCTGCCAATGATTTCGGCGCAGTGCGCGGCGGTAAGCACGCTGTCGGCGTCTATCAGGGTGCCGCCGCAGAAGTGACCGCGCAGGGAACCGATGTTCGGATGCTGCAGGGAGACCATGAAAGGATACTTCCCGTCCGGAACCGCCGCGCCGCCTACGACCTGGAGCTCCCTGTCGGCCGGCGCGTCCGCGGCCAGCGCCGGGGGCACCGCAAACGATGCCACGAGCACTACGATAATCGCCGGCACTACATGCCGGAGACGGTGCCGCGTTCGGGGAGCAACCGACCCCGGCAGATCTTTCACGCGAGACTCCTCTATCGACGCACGGCGGTCGAGCCTTCGGGCTCGACCCAAGCTTAGGCTCGTGCTGCGCTCCGGGTCAAGCAGGCTGGCGCCGGAGATCACCTCAATCTATACTGCACGCCTCTGAAATCTGGCACCCATATGCAGCCTGGCGGGAGGGGTTAGAGCACGGATGAGAGATGGCGCGAGAGTCCTAAGCTATACCATATGCATCCTGGTGGCCTTCGCGGGGTCGCTGGCGGTGGCGACGACCTCCTTCGGCCAGACGGCGGCGGTAACGATGGTCGGGGCGGGCGACATCGCCGACTGCGACAGCAAACGCGACGAG
>JBFLXF010000048.1:0-8931 GCA_040757515.1 Actinomycetota bacterium | reverse complement strand
TCCTCGTCCAGTGGCAAAACCTCGCACAGCACGGCTCTGACCGCTTCGCGTGGGGTTGCGCCACGCACAACCCCTCCCTCGAGGCGTCCGACCACACGCTCCTTGACCAGCCGGGCCGCCGCGGCCAACAGCTCCTCCTTCGTCGCGAAGTAGTGCCGCAGAGCGCCCGCCGACCACCCCGCCTCCGCAGCCACGCTGCGTATCGAGACCCCCTCCACGCCATCACGCAGGATCACGCGCCACGCCGCCTCCGCCAGCTCCCGTCTGCGCTCCTCGTGATCCACGACCTTCGGCATGTTGTCTTTATAACACGAATGTGCTATAAAGTAGCGGGATTTAGCACGAGTGTATTAATTAAATGGAGGGTGTCATGATCGGGGCGTTTATCGTGGTCTGTGAGGTCGCGTTCTGGGTGCTCGTGGTTACGGGGCTGGCGGTGCGTTACCTGGGGGGCAGGAGGTTGCTTGGGGCGGCGCTGCTGGCGATGACGCCGGTCGTGGACGTGGTCCTGATCGTCGCGACGGTCGTGGATCTGCGGGCCGGAGCGTCTGTCGGGTTCTTCCATGGCCTCGCCGCCGTCTACGTCGGCGTCTCGGTCGCTTTCGGGCACCGCATGATCCGTTGGGCCGACGAGCGGTTCGCCCACCGTTTCGCCGGCGGACCGCCGCCGCAGAGGCCGCCGAAGTACGGGCGCGAGCATGCCCGGTACGAGCGTGGCGGGTGGTACCGGCACCTGCTCGCCTGGTGCATAGGCAGCGCCCTGCTGGTGGGCATGGCCTGGTTGGTGGGGGACCCGGAGGCGAGCGAGGCCCTGCTGGGCAAGGCCGTTCTGTGGGCATGCGTGGTCGCCATAGACTTCGTCTGGAGCTTCAGCTACACGCTCTGGCCGCGCAGAGCGAAGGTGTCGTGAGAAGGGTTGGAGCGTCCGTCGGGGCGCCGCTCCGGGCTCGCGAAACGCGCCGGATGCTGGTAACCTTCCCGGAGAGTCCGAAACAGGAACAAGGAGGGGGATCCTTGCCCGACACGACGACCATCAGGCGCACGCGCCTCTTCTACGTCTCAGCCATGCTGGCTGCCCTGGTCGTGGCCACCGCGCTCGTTCTCTTGCAGGGAGATCGGATAGCCCGCGCCGTCGAGGGAGAGCCGCCGGCCTACCAGGTGCTTGACGTCTCCGATGCAGCGGACGTCCGCGAGGTCGTGGTCGCCACCGCAGAGACCCGCGAGGCCGGGATGCGACTCATCGCCGAGGAACTGCGAGAGGCCGGCAACCTCCCCGAGGGCGGCACGCTGCTCGTCGAGTACCGCAAGGACGACGCCCCCGAGCAGAGCACCGGCTTCGCACTCGTCTTCGACTCGGAGGAGGCCGTCCTCGCCCCGGGCCGCTACAGCGACTACGACGAGGCCGACGCCGAGCAGATCATGGAAGAGGAGGACGGTATCCGGATCGTGAGCTTCGAGGAGTTCGCCGAGGAGAACCCGACCGTCTGGGAACAGGTCAAGAAGTTCCTTCTCTGATGCGCTGGGGCCGAGAGGCCCGCTGCCCGCACGAACATCCGCATAGAAGAGGCCCGGGCATAGGCGTCCGGGCCTCCTGCGTTCTCCGGCTCTTTGGTCGCCGCTCTGCCCTCTCTCCCAGATGGCGCTCACCTGGGGGATGATCAAGGTTGACCACTCGAAAGGGTCAAGCTTGATCATGGCGCGCGCCCCCGTCCGGTCGCACAATTACTCCAGAGAGTAACCCTCCGGGGCGTTGACAGGCGGAAGAGCGGCGGCTACGGGAGGAGCCTTGCGCGGATGCCCGGCGATGCAGTCTGCCTGTTCCGCTGGCCGGTAACGATCAACAGTTGCAGAGGAGGTCTGCGATGACGCTGACGCGTTCCTGGTCCGGGAGAGGGGGAGCGAATCTTCGCGCCTGGCACGGTACTGTCTGGCTGTGGCTGACCGCTCCCATCGTCGCCCTGCTGGCGATTGCGGCGGGCAGCGAGTTGCTCGTCGAGGGCATCTTCCGCGGCGACGCCGCCAACTTCGTCGCCCAGGCCATGGGCCAGGACTACGTCACCCTGGCGGTGGCGCTGCCGGTCCTGGCGGCGAGCGCGGTCATGACGGCGCGCGGCTCCGAGCGTGCGCGGCTGGTCTGGCTGGGGGGCTTGGCCTACGTGCTCTATACGTACGTCATCTACGCCTTTCACGTGCGTTTCAACCCTCTGTTCCTCGTCTATGTCGCGCTGGTCGGGCTCTCGCTCTACGCTCTGGCTGGTGGACTCGCCACCACGGACTTCGAGGCGGTCAAGGCCCGCTTCGCACGAGGGGCCCCCGTGAGGTCTACGAGCCTCTTCCTGGCGGCGATGTCCGTCCTTTTCTACCTCGTGTGGTTGGGAGAGGTGGTGCCGGCGCTGCTCGTGGGCGATGTGCCCCGGAGCGTGGCGGAGGCCGGGACGCCGACCGGGTCTGCGCACGTGCTGGACATGGCGTGGATACTGCCGGCGATGGGACTGACGGCGGTCTGGCTGTGGAGGAGACGCGCCATAGCCTACACGCTCGCGGGCGGCCTGCTCTCCTTCGCGGCGTTCATCACGCTCGCCATAGGAGCGATGATGGTCGCCATGAGCGCCTACGGGGAGCCGGTGGGGCTTGGGATGGCCGCGGTCTTCGGCGCCATCTCGACGGCCAGCCTGGCGATGCTGATCCGCTACCTGAGGGTTATGAAAGGGGACTAGGGGTGACTCCCTCACCCCGCGAAAGCGAAGCGGACGGATGACGAGGAGAAGAGCATGAGGGTGCTGGTAGCTGCGGCGAGCAGGCACGGTGCAACAGCGCAGATCGCCGGAGAGATAGGCGTGGCGCTGCGCGATGGCGCCGGGGGCGGGATCGTGGTAGACGTACTCCCGGCCGAAGAGGTGTCCTCCCTGGAGGGCTACGACGCGGTCGTGCTCGGCAGCGCCGTGTACGCGGGCCGCTGGCTTGAGAGCGCCCGCAAGCTGGCCGAGCGCCACGCGGAGACCCTGTCCCGAAGACCGACCTGGCTCTTCTCCAGCGGGCCGGTGGGCGACCCGCTCAAGCCTGAGGAGGATCCCGTGGACGTGGCGGAGATCCTGAAGGCGACCGGAGCGCGCGAGCATCGGGTTTTCCCGGGCAGGCTCGACAGGCGTGAGCTAGGGTTCGCCGAGAAGGCCATCGTGCTGGCGTTGCGCGCGCCCGAGGGAGACTTCCGCGACTGGGAGGCCGTCCGGGCTTGGGCGCGGGAGATAGCGGCCGATCTGGCTCCCGGAGATGAGACCGGGCGGTGACGCGGCTCTTCCTGGAAGGGAGAATCAGGATCATGTTCTGCGGTCTTTTGCCCGGTAACGGGCGTCCCGCAAGACCCGCAGCGACGCTCGGCACCGGTCACCGCCCTGCGGGCAGGTAGAGTGGGGATGTGTACGCGACGTACCTGCTGGCCTGGCTGCCGGGGGGTTGTCCTGGCATTCCCCGGCGTCGCGTTTCTCGGAGAGCCGGTAGGCGGCCCGCTCTGCGCCCTTGCCGGAACCTGTGTCCGGGTATCCAGTGGTCTATTGAAGCCTCGTTCCGCACGCCTATAGGCTTTCCGACCGCAGACCGATGCGTTCCGAGAGGTGTGGGCTAAACTTCTCCGAGGAATGAGACGGAGAGATGTCCGGTGAAGAGCAGCGCCTTCTCCCTGCGACGGCTGCGGTGGAAGCTGACGCTCAGCTACACGCTGGTCACAGTGGTGGCACTGCTCGCGCTGGAGCTGCTCCTGGCGAGTGGCGTGATCGTCTTTCTGCGCTCGGACCTCCTGGCGAACCTGATAGAACAGCAGATCAGAAACGACTTGGCCCCGCGTCTGGAGGAGCCTCTCTCGAGGGAGTCGCCTGATAAGCAGGAGATAAAGGATAGGCTGCTTACGTTCGCAGAAAACTCCGATGTGCGAGGCGCGGATCAGGCTCCGGCCGGGGAGGTACGCCTCGGTTACGGGCTGAGCCCCGATGAGGGCGCGCTCTTCGTCGTTGATAACGAGCGACGCCTGCTGGTAACCGTGCCCGAGTTGGGCGACTTCCCGGAAGGCCGGAGATTCGACGCCGCCTCTGTTGCGGGGCTGGAGCCGCTTGTGGACGCCGCGCTCGCCGGCGAGGAGAACTCAAGGCGCCTCTCGACGAACACGCCGGAAGGCAGGGTCTTGACCGCCACGCCCGTTGAGGACGACGAGGGGCGCATCCTCGGCGTCATCGTCGGCACGCTGCGCCTACCCAATCTTACGGGACCGCTCCTGATCACGGTAGGCATCAGCGCGATCTTCCTCACCATCCCCGCCGCTCTGCTTGGCATGATCTTCGGCTTCGTGACAGCCTGGGGTCTCACCCGCCGCCTGCAACGGCTCGTGCACGCCGCCCGTGCCTGGAGCCGGGGGGACTTCTCGGTGGTCGTCAGGGACCGATCGAGGGACGAACTCGGACAGCTCTCCCGGGAGCTGAACCTGATGGCCGAGCGCCTCGATGTCCTGGTGCAGAGCCGCCAGGAGCTTGCGACCCTGGAGGCGCGCAACCAGTTTGCCCGCGATCTGCATGACTCCGTGAAGCAGCAGGTCTTCGCTACGTCCCTGCAGCTCGCTGCGGCCCGGACCCTCGTGGAGAACGATGCCGGCGCGGCGCAGGAGCATCTGGAGCAGGCCCAGGAGCTGGTGCAGGGAGCGCAGAAAGAACTAAACGTCCTGATCCATGAGATGCGTCCCGCTGCCCTGGAGGGCAAGGGGCTGGCCGCAGCTCTGCGCGACTACGTGAGGAACTGGTCGGAGAAGACGGAGATTCCGGCCTCGTTTCACGTCCGGGGCGAGCGGGAGACGCGGTTCGAGGTTGAGCAGGCCCTCTTCCGCGTCGCCCAGGAGGCCCTCTCGAACGTCGCCAGGCACAGCGGCGCCTCCCGTGTCGAAGTGGACCTGGAGTACGCGCCGTGCTCCGTGAGGCTCCGCGTCGCCGATGATGGGCGGGGCTTCGATCTCGCGGCGAACACGGGCGACGGCTTCGGGCTACAGAGCATGCGCGGGCGCCTCCTGCGGCTCGGCGGGCGCGTGGAGATAGAGAGCGAGCCGGGGAAGGGAACGCGGGTGGTTGGCGCGTGTCCGCTTCAAGACTCGTCCGGGACGGTCACGCGAGGGAGGGTAGGACAGGCATGAGCGAGCCCATAACGGTGCTTCTGGTGGACGATCACGAGCTGGTCCGGCGTGGGGTGCGGGCCTTCCTGGAGACGCAAGAGGATATAGCGGTGGTCGCCGAGGCGGCGGATGGGGAGGAGGCGGTGAGGTGCGCCTCTGAGCACGCCCCCGACGTAGCCTTGATGGACCTGATCATGCCGGGCATGGATGGCGTCGAGGCGACCAGGCGCCTGGCCGCCTCTTCTCCGCGCACGAAGGTCGTGATGCTCACTTCCTACCACGACGACGAACACGTCTTCCCTGCCATCAGGGCCGGCGCTCTCTCCTACGTCCTGAAAGAGATAGGCCCGGCCGAACTGGCGGATGCGGTCCGTAAGGCCGCAGCCGGAGAGGCTGTCCTGCACCCGCGGGTCGCCGCGAGGGTCGTGCGCGAACTGCACGGGGCCAGGCGCGCCGAGCCCAACGTCTTCCAGGAGCTCTCCGACCGGGAGCTGGAGGTCCTCAAGCTCATAGCCGAGGGCTTGAGCAACGCGGAGATCGCTGCCCGCCTCTACGTGAGCGAGAAGACCGTGAAGAGCCACGTCTCCAATATCCTCGGCAAGCTGCACCTGGCCGATCGGACGCAGGCCGCCGTCTACGCCTGGCGCCAGGGGGTCGTCCGTCGGGATTGAGGGCTCTTTGCTGAGGATCGTAGAGGCCACGCGCTATGTGACGCCCTTGAGAGAGGGCGGGTCGCTGCCCGCGATAGTCGAGGCGGATGACCAGGGCACCTATGTGCTCAAATTCCGGGGAGCGGGACAGGGCAAGAAGGCCCTCGTGGCCGAGATCGCGGCGGGCGAGATCGCGCGCGCCCTCGGGCTGCTCGTGCCGGAGATCGTGCTGATGAAGCTCGACCCGGAGATGGCCCGCGCCGAGCCCGATCCGGAGATTCAAGACCTGATCCGCTCCAGCGCCGGATTGAACGTAGCGCTGGACTACCTGCCGGGCTCTCTGGGCTTCGATCCCCTCGCCGACGCCCCCGACCCTGGCCTCGCCTCGCGCATACTCTGGTTCGACGCCCTGGTAACGAACGTGGACCGTACCCCGCGCAACACGAACCTTCTCGTCTGGCATGGACGCCTCTGGCTCATAGACCATGGTGCCTCACTGTACTTCCATCATGTCTGGCGGGGCTGGCGGGAGGCGAGCAAGAAGCCCTTCACCGCCGCCCGCCACCACGTGCTGCTACCCTTCGCGAACTCCGTGGCAGAGGCCGACGCCGCGCTCGCGCCCGTGCTTACGCCCGAGGTGCTGCGCAGCATCGTGGATCTGGTGCCCGAGGAGTGGCTCGCAGACGAGCCCGGTTTCGCGGATGCCAAGGCGGTGCGCGCCGCCTACGTCGAGTTTCTTACGCAGCGGTTGAGGGAGCCACGGGCGTGGGTGGGGGCGTTGGAGGAGCTCTGTGGGCAGGCCGTTTGAGTACGCGATCCTGCGGGTGGTGCCGCGCGTCGAGCGCGGCGAGTGCCTCAACGCGGGCGTCGTGCTCTACTGCCAGGACGCGAGGTTTCTGGGTGCGCGATTCCGCCTCGACCCGGAGCGGCTCAGGGCGCTCGACCCGAGCGTAGACCTCGACGCCGTGCGGGCGCACCTGGAGGCCGCCTGCGCCGTGTGTGAGGGCGGTCCGGAGGCGGGGGCGGTGGGGAGGTTGCCGGCCAGGGAGCGCTTCGGGTGGCTGGTCGCGCCGAGGAGTACCGTCGTGCAGCCCTCCCCGGTACACACCGGCCTCACCGAGGACCCGGAGGCGGAGCTGGAGTATCTGTTGAGAAAGATGGTGCTGCCGCCGGAGGAGGGAGGGGAGCGAGCGCGGCTCTAGCCGCCGTGTTCATCATGCTGCATCTGCTCGTCTTCGGTCCCCGGTGGGGGACTGCCTCGCTCCCGGAGAAGCTGCTTCATCGTGCGGATCTCACTCCGCTGCGAGTCCAGGATGGCGTTGGCGAGGCGCCGGACGGCGGGCTCGCTGGTGTGCTCGAGTATGGCCTCGGACATCTCCACGGCGGCGCGGTGGTGCGGGATCATGAGCTGCAGGAAGAGCCTCTCGGCCTCTTCGGGTGATGCGTTGCGGAGCCTGTTTATCTCTTCGGGGCTGGCCATGCCGGGCATCCTGCCCCGGACCGGGTGGCCCATCCAGCTCATCGGGGGCTCGGAGCCGGTGACCGGCAGGCCCCACACGGCGAGCCAGCCTTGCATCTGGCCGATCTGGTTCTGCTGCGTGAGGGCGATGTCCTCCGCGAGCGTCTCCAGGCGTCGGTCGTCGGTCTTGTCCTGCAGGATCTGGGCCATCTCGACGGCCTGGGCGTGGTGGACCATCATGTCGCGGGCGAAACCGGCCTCGGGGGAGGTGTCTCCGGGCTCGCGGGAGGAGATCAGGGCGACCAGCGCTACAAAGAGCGCGAGCGCCGCCGCGAGGGCGGCGATCAGCGGCAGCGAGGGGCCGAGGCGCTCTGTGCCGGACCTCCCGTCCTCCCGGAGCTCTCTCGTGCCCTGCGTCCCTCGCAACGGGCTCTAGGCGGGTTCTCCGACGCCGCCGGTGCAGACGGCACCGGGCTCGGGCGTCTGCGGTCCCTGCCTGTAGGCGCGGATAAAGCGGTCAAGGTCGGGGTCGTCGGCGCCGTCGAGCCTTACCTGCTTGCCCCAGGCGGAGGCGACCACCGGGGCGTCGAGGCCGGGATAGGGACTGACGAGGATGTAGGTCTGGCTCTGGGCGAGCTGGCGCAGCTGACGCACCTGCTCGGGTGGCAGGTCGGGCCGGTAGGTGATCCAGACCGCCCCGTGCTCCAGGCTGTGGACGGCCGTCTCTTCGCGCACGGGCTCGGAGTAGAAGCCGCAATTCTGCCACACGGGGTTGTGCTCGCCGCCGGCGGGAGGGCTCTGGGCGTAGTCTACGTCGCCCTCGGTATGTTGCCCGCCCGGTCCCACATCGTAGGTCTGTACGTCGTCGGGCGGGCTGCTGGCGGCCTGCTGGCGCGAGTCTATGACCACGAGGGCTATAAACCCGGCTATGAAGAGCGCCACGATGACGCCCGCGATTACGTAAGCCTTGTTCGGGCCCCGGGTGTCGCTCACCACCCGCCTGTTCTGCGCGTTCCTCTTCGCTCCCAACCGCTACCTGCCTCGTCTCTGGATCGCGGTTCAGATCCTAGCACAAGGGCGTCTCTTTACAGGGTGCGTATCGTGAGCCAGGCGGCCAGCGCCGCCAGAGCCGCCCAGACGAGCACCACGGCGACCGCCGCAGCATGGTTCACGGGCCTCGCGCCACCTCCGGACTCCCGCGCCTTCCGGCGGGCATCGGCGAGGACCTCCTCGGGGATCATGCGCACCGCCAGCGCGACGCCTAGAGGGATGAGTACCAGGTCGTCCAGGTGCCCGAGGACGGGGATCGGGTCGGGGATGAGGTCTATGGGGCTGAAGGCGTAGCCGACCACGAGCGCGGCGAAGAGGCGCGCGTGCAGCGGCGTCCTGGGGTCGCGGTAGGCCAGGTAGAGGGCGTAGACCTCGGCCTTGAGCCTTCCCGCCCACCGCTGCAGCCGCCCGGTCATCCCGGCGCGCGGCGACTCAGCCTCTGCCCTCGCGGAAGAGACGCAGACCGTTGAGGGTGACGGCCAGGGAGGTGCCCATGTCGGCGAGGACGGCGAGCCAGAGCGTTACCAGCCCGAAGGGGGCCAGCAGGACGAAGAGACCCTTGACGAGCAACGAAGCGGCGACGTTCTGGCGGATGATCCGGGCCGCCCCGCGCGAGAGCTTCACTG
>JBFLXF010000047.1:0-8939 GCA_040757515.1 Actinomycetota bacterium | reverse complement strand
AGATAGGCTACATGAAGCCCTACCTGCAGCAGAGCGACCCGCGCGAGATCTTCTTCTCAGAGAACATCCGGGCGGTCGCCAACGACGATAAGGCACGCGAGCGGATACTCGCCAACCCCTGCGCGATCATCGCCTCCCCGGTGACGATGCAGGGAGGCGCGAGCGCCTTCTACCGCAGGCGGCTGGAGAAGAGCGCGCGCAACGCTGTGATCCTGCCGTCCAACGCGGCCTCTTCCTACGGCACCCACCGGGCCGCAGGGGAGGAGCAGCAGTGGCGCGTGGAGCGGGTGAGCTTCGCGGCCCACTGTACCCAGGACGAACTTCTCGGCATCACCGAGAAACTGAACCCGAGGCAGGTCATCCTGATCCACGGCTCAAGGCGCCGCATCAGCGACCTGGCGTATCGCCTCGCGCCCCGCCACAAGATTCACACCCCCGCCGTCGGGGAGACGGTGCGCACGGTCCTGTAGTGGTCGAACGCGAGGACACCCTGCCGGAGGTGACGCTCCTGCGCGACGCACGGGGGGAGCGGCCACAGAACGCCGTCGGCGCAGGCGACTTCTGGTACGAACCGGAAGTCTGGTCGCTCCCTCTCTCCCCCGCGGCCAAAGTGCTCTACGCGGGCCTGTGTCCCTATCTCGGACACGGCGAGATCAACCGCACCGATCTCCGCGCCATCCTCAAGGATCATCCGGATGCCGTCATAGTAAAGGCCTTCGAAGAGCTGGTCTCACACCGTCTCCTCGCCACCGAGCCGGCCCCGAAGCCAGACCTTGCCGCCTACGAGATCCGCTCTGTAAAGGCGTTCTCCTCTTAGCGCAGCCAGCGCGTCTCTGTCGGCAGCCTCCCGGTCCGCGAAAACTCCGGGAGCGGGTAGCGCTCTGCGGCCCATCGCCGCCCCGCCCACTCGGTCGGGGCGGCGAGATCTGCAATGCGCCCGAGAATGCGCAAACAGAAGCCGTCTACTACCTCATCCGGGTCGTCAATCCTTCCGCGCGCCCGCTCGACGAGGACGCCCTTTGTCTTCCACACGCCGTCGCGGTAGACGGCGACGACCTGGCACGGCCCCTCCCCTATGCTCTCCGACCACGCCACGATGCGCCCCGAGTATCCGGAAGGGTCGAGCACAAAGCGGCTTAACTCCTCGTGCATCAAGTCCTCGTCCGTCTCCGCCGCAGCGCCCCCCGAGACGCCGAACGTAACGAGCGCCCCGTCCTCCGGACCGGCCCCGAGCCGCACGGCGAAGAGATCCCCCTCCCGGGCGGCCCGGGCGTCGAACCCGGCTCTCTCTGCGAGCCCCGCCACGCGCTCCAGGCCCCTGAAGAGCCTCTCCGAGAAGCGGCGGGCGGCCTCCTCTGCCTCGCTCGAGAGGGCGAGGGCGCGGTCGGCCGCCCTCCGATAGCGGCGGAGCCGTTCGAGGGCAACCTCCTCGAACCCCACCTCTAATCCCTCGCCCAGCGACGGAGGATGCGGTCGGCGGCGCCGGGGAGCACCGTGACGGCGGCAACATAGACCCTGTCCGGCAGCGTCACGTAGACGTCGCGGGGACCGCTCTCGGCGGCGTCGGCTATCCTCTGCGCCACTCTCTCAGGGGTTACGCCCCTCGGACGCCAGCCGCGCTTCTCATCCTTTGTTCGACGGGAGTTTTCGCGGAAGGCAGTGCGGGTGGTGCCAGGGTAGACGCTGGTTACGGTAATACCCCGGTCAGCGATCTCAACGCGAAGGGCGTCGGAGAGGGCATTGAGGGCGAACTTGGTCGCGCAGTAGGCTCCGACCTTCGGAACGGCACGCCTGCCGACGACGGAGGAGACGTTTATGATCCGCCCTCCCCTCCCCATGTGTCTGAGCGCCGACTGCACGCAGTGCAGCGTCCCCATAACGTTCACCTCGAAGACGTAGCGGAAGTCCTCCGGTCGTACCTCGGCTATGCGCCCCGATAGCCCGAGCCCGGCGTTGTTGACGAGGATACCCGGCGCGCCAAAGGTCGTGACGGTTCTCTCCACCATCGCCTCGACGGAGCCCCGATCCGCGACGTCCGTCTCCACCGCGAGAACGCGTCCGCCGGAGGCGGAGATCTCTCTCTCCAGAACGCTCAGCTTCCCGGTATTCCGGGCCGCGAGCACCACGGCTGCGCCCCGGCGCGCCAGCTCACGGCCCGTAGCCTCGCCGATGCCGCTGGAGGCACCGGTCACGATGGCGACCTTGCCTTCGAGGGTCTTCCGCACGGGCGTTATCTTAGCGGGAAGGCGCGGGCGTTTCGCGAAGATCTACCAGGACGGGCGCCAGGGCGGAAAGTCCGGGGGATCGAAGCGCCGGGCGGAGATCTTGTAGAGCTCGCGAAAGATGCCGAGGATCTCCTCCTTGCGCCGCTCCTCCCGGGCGGTCAGCCTCTGCGACCTCTTGAGGCTCTCCAGCCAGCGCAGGCTGTGCGCCTTGCTCACTACCAACCTGTATTCCCCTCCGTAGACGGGCCTTCTATCCTCTACCACCCCGGCGCGTGCCCATCCGCGACGTCCGCCACGCCACCGGGGGAGTAATACTACCATCCCGGAGGGCACATCCGTCTACCCAAACGGCGGCTTACAGCCGGATATACTACGAATGTGCAGGGGGCGGCAAAGATACTGGTCGGCGTGACGGGCGGAATAGCGGCCTACAAGGCGCCCGGCGTGATCCGTCGCCTCAGAGAAGCCGGCCACGAGGTGAAGGTCGCCGCCACCGAGGCCGCCTTCCGCTTCATCCCCGAAGAGACCCTCGCGATAGCCGCAGGAGGACCGGTCCACACCGACGAGACCTGGTGGGAGCGCTCCGGCCGTATCGAGCACGTCTCTTTAGCCCGCTGGGCCGACCTGGTCCTCGTTGTCCCCGCCACCGCCGACGCGATGGCCCGAGCCGCTATCGGCCTCGGAGACGACCTTCTATCCGCGACCATCCTCGCCGGCGCGAAGAGGGTCCTCTGGGCCCCAGCCATGAACCCGGAGATGTGGAAGAGCCCCGCCACAGTACGCAACGTCGAGACGCTCAAGAGCTGGGGCCACCGCTTCGTCGGTCCGGCGGAGGGGCTCATGGCCTCCTCGGAGGAGGAGCCCGGCGTGGGCCGTCTCGCTGACGAGGCGGAGATCGTCGCGGCGGTCCGCGAGGCGCTCGTGGCTAAGAGCCGCGAAGATAATCCTTGAGCGCATGCCCGGTGCTCGGGAAGGCCAGCTCTCCCCACGGCAGCTCTTCGGGCGGGAAGCTCTTCACGTCCAGCGTCTCATCCAGCGGTTCGGGCTCGCCGGCGACGGCGCGGGCTGAGAAGACGGCGATGGCCGGGATCTGTCCCTCGTAGGTGTAGAGGCCGACGATCCGGGCCGTCTCCACCACGACACCCGTCTCCTCCAGCGTCTCGCGGGCGGCGGCCTCCTCGGCCACCTCTCCCCTCTCTACGAAGCCGCCCGGGAAGGTCCACCTGCCGTAGCCGGGCTCGATGGCGCGCCGGATCAGGACGACTCCACCGTCGAACTCGAAGATGGCGCCAGCGACCAGCTTCGGCCCCAGGTAAAAGACGAAGGCGCAAGAGCCGCACACGAGCCGCTCCGGATCCCCCTCTTTGAGGAAGCGGGTCTCCAGGTGCCCTCCGCAACGCGGACAGAACCTGTACTCGGGGAAACCCTGCCTGTTCTCCAAAGCTCCTCTCAGGATACTAGAGAGCCGCCGCAGACATGATAAAATACCGGCCTGCGCGGACGTAGCTCAGTTGGTAGAGCGCCAGCTTCCCAAGCTGGAGGTCGCGGGTTCGAAGCCCGTCGTCCGCTCTTTCGTTTTCGAAGCCGATACTCGCTATCTGCCCCTGATCTTGCGCATTAGCCACTTGGCCGGATCGTAGTACTCGTCGGCGACGCGCTCCTTCAGAGGGATGATGGAGTTGTCGGTGATCCTGATCCCTACCGGACACACCTCGGTGCAGCACTTGGTTATGTTGCAGAAGCCAAGGCCGTCCTTCTCCTTGAGCTCCGCGAGTCGGTCGGCCTCGTCCATCGGGTGCATCTCGAGCCACTGGTTGCGCACGAAGAAGCGAGGACCGGCGAACTCGGGGTGTTTGTGGTGGGTCCTCAGCACGTGGCAGACGTCCTGGCACATGAAGCACTCGATACACTTCTTGGGCTCGTAGAGGCGCTCGACGTCCTCCTCGTACATAGTGAAGGGTGCCTTCTCGCTGGTGGTGAAAGGCGTTATGCCCTTAGAGACCTCGTAGTTCCACGAGACGTCGGAGACCAGGTCCTTGACGACCGGGAAGGCTCGCATGGGACCCACGTGGATCTCGCCTCCCTCGTACTCCTCAACCCGCGTCTTGCACATCAGCTTGGGCCTGCCGTTTATCTCCGCGCTGCACGAGCCGCAGTGTGCGGCCTTGCAGTTCCAGCGCACCGCGAGATCCGGGGCCTGATGGGCCTGGACGTAGAGCACCGCGTCCAAAACCACCATCCCCTCTACCAGCGGCAGCTCGTACTCGACCTCCTCGCCACCTTCCGCGTCGCCCCGGAAGATCTTCAGCCTCACGTTCTTCTCAGTGGCGCCCATCTGCTCGTTAGAGACCGGCGCGTGCGCCCTGGAGGTCGTGCGATCGCCCTTGCCGTTGTCCGTCATGCCTTGGCCTTCTCCTCCTCGAATAGCGAGGCCAGATGCTCGGGCATCGGCGGGATCTCCCGCTTCTCCAGCCCGACCTCGCCCTGGTCGTTCTTCTTCGCCACGAAGTTGATCCTGCCGAGCTCCTCGTCGGGACCGTCATAGTCGAGCCGCCACTGAGCCCCGCGCCTCTCCCGCCGTTCGATGGCCGAGCGGACGATGATCTCGGAGACCTGCACCATGTTCCTTATGTCTTGCGCCGTGTGCCAGCCCGGGTTGAAGAGCGTCGAGCCCGGAACGCTTACGTTGGGCAGCCGGTCCTTGATCGCCAGAATCTTGCCGAGCCCCTCCTTGAGGGAGTCCTCGTCGCGCATGAGGTTTGCGTGCTCCATCATCACCTCCTGCAGCTCCTGCTGCAGGAGGTATGGGCTCTCGCCGCCCTCCTTGTTGTTCAGAGGCTTGAGGACCCGCACCTTCTCCTCCTCGATGACGCGCTCCTCCACCTCCGTACCGTGCGTGCTCTGCTCGACGTAGTCCGCCGCTCCCTCTCCGGCGCGCCTGCCAAAGACGAGAAGGTCCGAGAGCGAGTTGCCGCCAAGCCTGTTCGCGCCGTGCAGACCGCCCGCGCACTCGCCTGCGGCGAAGAGCCCCGGAACGTTCGTCGCACAGGTCTCGGCTTCCACCTTGATCCCACCCATCGTGTAGTGGATGGTCGGGAAGACCTCCATCGGTTCCTTGGAGATGTCTATGTCGGCCAGGTTCTTGAACTGCTCGTACATCGTCGGCAGCTTCTTCATGATGCCCTCGTAACCGAGATGCGTGATGTCCAGGTAGACCCCGCCGTGGGGCGAGCCGCGTCCCTCCTGCACTTCGGTGTAGTTGGCCCTGGCAACCACATCACGCGAGCTTAGCTCCATCCTCTCCTTGTCGTAGCGGCTCATGTACCGCTCGCCCTCGGCGTTTCTGAGGATGCCACCCTCACCGCGCACGCCCTCCGTCACCAGGATTCCGCGTACACCCGGAGGCCAGACCATCCCGGTCGGGTGGAACTGCACCATCTCCATGTCCACCAGCTCCGCGCCCGCATCCCAAGCCAGTATCGCGCCGTCGCCCGTGCCCTCCCAGGAGTTGGACGTGACCTTGTAGATGCGTCCCCAACCGCCGGTCGCCAGCACGACGGCCTTGGCCTTGAAGTGTACAAACCTGCCGGACTCGCGGGTATAGGCCAGAGCTCCTACGACCCGCCCTTGGCCGTCCTTGAAGAGCCGGGTGACGGTCGTCTCCATGTAGACCTTCGCGTCGGTGGCGAGGACCTTCTCCTGCATGGTCCTGATGAGCTCCAGTCCGGTACGATCGCCGACGTGAGCCAGGCGCCGGTAGGTGTGCGCGCCGAAGGGACGCTGTGAGATCTTGCCCTCCGGCGTGCGGTTGAAGAGCGCTCCCCATTGCTCCAGCTCATAGACCCGGTCAGGCGACTCCTTGGCGTGAAGCTCCGCCATGCGCCAGTTGTTTATGAACTTGCCGCTCTTCATGGTGTCCATAAAGTGCTGACGCCAGGAGTCCTCGGGATCCACGTTCCCAAGCGCCGCCGCCATCCCTCCCTCGGCCATGACGGTGTGTGCCTTGCCCAGCAGGCTCTTCGTCACTATCCCTACCGAGAGGCCCCTCTGGCAGGCGGAGACCGCCGCCCGCAACCCCGCACCCCCGGCCCCGATTATGAGGACGTCGTGCTCGCGAACCTCGTGCCTGTCTCGATTCCCGTTGGTGTATCCGTCGCTCTGCATCCTCTGCCCCTTCCTACCCGATGATCGTCAGATCGGGTATGACGCCATTGGAGATGAGCCTGAAATAGACGTCGGTGATAAGAAGCGAGAACAGACTGTACCACGCCCAGTTCGGGTGCTTCTTGTTGATCCTGCTGACCCCGTTGTACAGCTTCCGCCGCGCGTTACCGCCCCTCACACACGAGTAGCAATCCTTGTTCCCGCCGACCAGATGGCGAAAGGAGTGACACGAGAAGGTGTAGAGCGAGAGCAAGACCACGTTGACCAGCCACAGAAGCGACCCCACCCTGACGCCAAACGATCCCTCCGGGAAGAAAGTGAGAAACGTGTCGTACCACAGAAACGCAATGACTACGATGGAGCCATAGAGGAAGTACCGGTGCACGTTGTTGATAACGAAGAGCGCCCGCTCGCCTCTGTAGTTCTCCGGCTTGCGGGGTTCCTTCTCCTGCGCTCCAGCCAAGCAAGCCGGAGGATCCCAGAAGAACGCCCGGAAGTACGCCTTGCGGTAGTAATAGCACGTCGCCCGAAAGCCCAGCGGTATCCACAGCACGAACATGGGAGCGGTTATGAACCACGGCAACCAGTCAGGCCTGCCAACCGGCGGCGAGTAGAACGGCGAGAGATACTCCCGGTACTCGCCGGGGAAGAAGATCACCACCGTCAACGAATAGATACCGAACAGGGTGAGCGCCGCCACCACGGCCACAGGCTCGACCCACCACGGCAATCTCTTCCAAGCGGCTGCTATGGCTGACAAGCTTGCTCTCCTATCTAGATGCTTGTGCCTACTTGTAACCAAAGGCTTTATCTGGTCCCGGCAGTATAGAGTATTCGCGATCTCCGTTCTGTGAAACTTTTCCAGAAGAATGAGTTTTCGGGCATAGGGTCCTGCCTTCGGCACCCGCTTGAATACGGACGTGTCCGGCAGCCAGTAGATCCGGGCCGTCCCGTAAGCCGGATTCTGCTCTATCCCGCCATCCATCTCCGGAGCTCTGGTAGAGCTCCGGGCTCCCTCAGGGAGCCGCGCCTACCAGCCCGGACGGTCCAGTCCTGAGGACCGCCGGGACAATTTGGCTTGCTCGCACCGGTGGTTTACCTGGCCGGTCCCTCGCGGGATACCGCCGGTGGGCTCTTACCCCACCCTTTCACCCATCACCTGTGATCGGGGCCCAGAGCCCCGACCCATCGGCTGGTCTACTCTCTGTTGCACTTGACGTGGCGGCGGGCTTGCGCCGCGCCGCCCCTCGGGTTATTAGCCCGAGCGGCCTTTCCGGGCCGGGGCTAGCCCCGGCCCTCGCGAGTCCGGACTTTGCTCTGCACCTCTGTTGCTAACAGAGATACAGCGGCGGGTCGGACGGCCCGAACCACAGATTACCATTATACCTCAGAGGGCTTCAGGAGCCGAGGCGCCGCACTCGCGGGCGTACGCCCCGCCTCAGAAGCACGATCTTCTCCGGCGTCAGACGCACCTCTACACTCTCCGTAGAATCCCAGCGCTTCTTCCAGCGGGGATCGTCGCTCACCGAGGGATCAAACCAAAGCCCCGGTCCCTCCGCGTCCAGCACACCCTCATAGGCGGCGTAGTCGCGCGGCTCGTGTAGCGCCGAGACGGCCCCGCGCCGGTAGATGCCGTTGCGCGAGCGAAAAGACTGTACGGAAGACGAACTCGTTCCAAGGGCGCTCGCGATCCACTCGTCACTCCTGCCCTCGTCAACCCAGCGACGGATGTCATCTATGAACTTCCTGAGAGAGACCCTCTGGTTGATGCCCATGCCTCACCGCCTCTATACGATACATTCAGTCTACTAGCCTACATGCCACCCAGACAACTTTCCAGTATGTTGCAAAGGTTGGTGTAAACTAATCTCCTATGGAGTCGTTGCTGAACATAACGATCGAGGCTCTGAGGACGATACCCTTCGTGCTGGCGTTCTATGTTCCCGCGCTGGTAGGGGTCGTGATCTGGCACGAGAAGGTACCGGGATACCGAACGAGAGCGGCGCTGACGTTCGCCATCGGGTTCGCCTTGATCGTCGGGGTGCTGGTGCTCTTCAGCGGCGCCTCGGCGGTGCAGGTTTTGGCGATCATCGGCACGTCGCTCGTCTACGCCGCGGTCGCCCTCGTTCTCGCTGCCCTCACCGTGTACAAGGTCGCCGACTGAGCCGGGGACGGGTTTATCCACCGTCCAGGGCGCTCCTCACCTCTTCGAGATCGCGGTTGAGGGCGTAGAAGGTCATCCCGGCCTTCGCCTGCTTGTAAGGCTTTTCCCGGACCTTGCTGAGGTACTCCGCCTCGAGCATCGCGCCGACGACCTCGCCTATCTCCTCTCGGGAGAGTTCCAGTTCGCCGCGCTCCTCCAGGTCACGGATGGAGCCGAAGATCTCCACCATCGAGGCCGGTTGTCGCAGCTCCGCCAGGGTGCGCGTGATCGTCCTCAGCTCGTAGGGCGTCAGGTCCTCCAGCAGGTCGAAGCCGTAGCCGCTCTCGGTCTCCCGAGGTCTTGCGGCTTTGACGCCCTTTCTCCCGTTCGTGCGGGCCGCGGGCTCC
>JBFLXF010000046.1:0-8963 GCA_040757515.1 Actinomycetota bacterium | reverse complement strand
GGGGGGGGGGCCTCCGCCCCCCCGCCCCCCGCGGCCGAGGACTACCGGACCCTGCGCACCAACCTCTTCTACACGCTGGTGGACATGCCCCCGAAGGTCATAATGATGACCAGCCCCAGGCCCCGCGAGGGCAAGAGCACCACCTGTGCCAACCTGGGCGTGGTGCTGGCTCAGGCAGACAAGAAGGTTCTGCTGATGGACTGCGACCTTCGGAAGCCTGTGATGCACAGGCTGTTCGGCATGCACAACCTGCGAGGGCTGGTGGACGTGCTCGCCGGCGCCTGCGAGCTGAACGAGATCTTGCGGGAGAGCAAGGTGGGACCGAAGGTGGCGACTGCCGGGCCGGTGCCGCCCAACCCGACCGAGCTTCTGAGCTCTAACCGCTTCGCCGAGATTCTGGCTCAGGTGCGCCAGGAGTTCGACTACGTGCTCATAGATGCGCCTCCTGTAGGACTCGTCTCCGACCCCGCGATCCTCGCCACCAAGAGCGACGGGGTCCTGCTCGTGCTGGACGCGCAGAACACCCGCAAAGGGGCCGTCCGGGAGGCGATGCGGAGTCTTGAGGCCGTCGGAGCCCACGTTCTGGGCACGGTGATGAACAACGTCAACATCTCCAGAAGGACCTATGCTCGCTACCAGTCCTACACCTACGGTTAGACCGGGACTGAGTGGTCTCGGGGATCTGAGCGCCGGAGGAGACCGTGCTCGGTCTGAGGGCAAAGGTTATGCGCGGCGGGGCCTACCTGGCTCTACGCCTGGGGCTAGGGATGATCATAGGCGCGGGCGGAGTGCTCCTGCTCACCCGCGCCATAGGCCCTGGAGCTTACGGGGTCTATGGGGCCGCGCTCGGGGTCTATATGTACCTCTTCCAGTTGAGCCAGTGGGGCATCAAGGTCTACCTGATCCGGCGCGAGGAAGAGGCGCAGTCCCGGGACTACCATCAGGCGTTCTCGCTGCTCCTGATCCTGGGCCTGGCGAGCGCGGGCCTGGCCGTTCTGGTCCTGCCGCTCCTGGAGGGCTGGGTGCGCATAGAGGGCTTCGGCGCCGTGGCCGCCGTCATGTTCGCCGTGCTGCCCGTTCAGCTTCTCGGCATGGTGCCCATGGCGCGCCTCGAACGGGAGCTGGATTTCCGGAAGGTGGCCGCGATCGAGCTCTCGGGCCAGATCTCTTACTTTCTGGTGGCGCTTCCGCTGGCTTACCGCGGTATGGGCTCCTGGGCGCCGGTCGCAGGGTGGTGGGTTCAACAGTCTCTCATCGCCGCCCTGTGTTTCTGGGCCACGGCTTACCGGCCCCGTCTCTATTGGGAGACTGAGCGGGCGCGCGCGATGGTGGGCTATGGTCTGGGCTACTCCTCCTCTATCTGGGTCTGGCAACTGCGCAATCTCGTCATCCCGCTCATAGTGGGTCGCTATGGCGGCGCGGTGGCCGTGGGCTACGTCACCCTGGCAATCCGGATGCTGGAGCAGTTGAGCTTTGTGAAGACGGCCGTCTGGCGGCTCTCGATAGCCGCCCTGGCCCGCCTGCAGCACGACCGCGCCCGTCTGACAAAGGCAGTCTCGGAGGGGATGAGCCTGCAGACCATGGCGCTCGGGCCGTTTCTCGCGGCTTTCGGGCTGGCTGCGCCCTGGTTGATCCCCGCGCTCTTCGGCCCTCGCTGGGTGCCGGTACTGGAGATCTATCCTTTCATAGCCCTGGGTTACCTGGTGAACGCGGTGTTCAACCTGCATTCCTCGGCTCTCTACGTGCTGCGGAGAAACTGGGCCGTAACGGCCTTTCATCTGGTTCATATCTTCCTGTTCGCGGGGGCGGCCCTGGTTCTCGTCCCCAGGATCGGCCTGACGGGTTACGGCTGGGCCGAGGTCGCGGCCCTTCCGGGTTACCTGCTGCTCCACCTCCTGTTCGTCCGGTACGCCGGACGCCCGGACTACGCCCGGGCGGGGGTCTGGCTCGTGGCTGCGGGCGTCCCCCTGTTCGGCTGGCAGCTGGGACCCTGGGCGTGGGTGTGCGCCGCGCTGCCCCTGCTGTGGCCGCCGACCCGGAGGGAGCTGTGGAGGGTTACGGTGATGGTGCTGGGTGAGGCCAGGAGCATCGGGGCGCGCGGGTTCAGGTTGTCGAGCAGGAGGTTGTCGCCGTGAGAGGACAGAGGACCGGTTCGCCGCTGGTCAGCATACTTATCAACAACTACAACTACGGCCGTTTTCTGCCCGAGGCGATCGAGAGCGCCCTGAACCAGACCTACCCAAACACCGAGGTGATAGTGGTGGACGACGGTTCTACCGACGACTCCCGGGAGGTCATCGCGCGTTACGGGGATCGTGTGGTTCCGGTGTTCAAGACGAATGGCGGCCAGGGCTCGGCGTTCAACGCCGGTGTCGCGGCCGGCAGCGGGGACGTTATCTGCTTTCTGGACGCCGACGATGTCTGGGCGCCGCACAAGGTGGAGCGCGTCGTGGAGACCCTCGAACGGCATCCCGAGGTAGGCTGGCTCCGCCACAAGCTGGAGATGGTGGACGAGGAGCTCGCCTCTCTGGGAGCTCAGGAGCCGGTCTTCGAAGGCTCCAGGCCTATATCCCGCGACCCGTACCTCTACCTGGAGACGCGGGTGAGCGTCCCCACCTCCGGCCTGGTGCTTCGTCGCGCAGCCGCGGAGAAGGTGTTCCCCATCCCCGAGCGGAGCGCAGAGGTGACGGTCGAAGAGCTGGTATACGACGCGGACGCATACGTGATCGCCGTTCTGGGGACGAAGGATGTAGGCGGGTACTCCCTGGACGAGGTCCTGGGCTACTACCGGCAGCATAGCCACCAGCGGTTCGGCGGCGTTGACGATGAGGCTCGCCGGCTGCGCCGCGGCCGGGAGACGGGGAAGCTGGTCTCGGCGGTGTGGTCCGGCCAGATGGGGACCAGGCGGATCTCGACGCGCGTCTACAAACTGTCCCTGATCCTGGATGTGCTGGACGGCCGGCCGGTGTGGAGCGTGAAGCGCCTGTCGGTCTTTGCGAAAGGTCTCGCCGGGACGCTCAGCCTCTTGCCCAAGAACTCCAGGCTAGCCATGAGGCAGACGTTCGCGCTCCTCTCGGCTTTCGTCTTCCCTCACTCCTGGTTGAGACGTCTGGCGAGAAGCCGGGGACTTGAGGCATGACCTGCGTGTACCGAACGGCGTCCGAGAGAGGGTGTTGAGAGGTGCAAGAGCTCGAACTCCGGCGTGCGCATAGAGGCAGGGTAGGCTCCGGGAGCGCACTCGCGGCACGGGGCAGGCGGCGCCGCTCCCTCGTAACCTCTCTAACCCTCCTGACACTCGGCGCGGTTGTGCTCTTGAGCGGGCTGGTGGACCTGCCCCGTGTGCTGAGTCTGGGACCCATAACTGCGCTGGCCCTGCTGACGGTCATGTACGCCGGACTGGCGTGGATGTTGTGGCTTCCGCGCCCCCTGCTGGCGCGAGCGGCCGTTCCCGTCGCAGCGCCGCTCGTGGCGTTTATGGTCTGGGGGTTCGCCTCGATCTCCCATTACGCGCCGACGGTGGACGGCTTGCAGAATCTGCTCGTTGTGGCGGCCTTCACCGGCCTCGTCCTCCTCACCGCGGGCGCGGTCCCCTACGTTCGCCGGCTTCCCCACTCCGTGGGAAGGATGCTGGCGTGGGCCGCCTGGATCGCAGTAGCCCTCTACGCGATCGGCATAGCTGCAGGGGGTTGGGGCACCGATGTCGTTCTCGGTCCGCGGTCTTTCGCCATGTTCGCCCTTCTGGGACTGGCGTGGCATCTCGCAGACTGGCGCCATGGTCATAGACGAAGCCTCTGGTGGGGGATCGTTATGGTCCTGATGATCGGGGCCAGCCTCTCGCGGCTAGCGCTCGCCGCCTCTCTGGTGCTGCTGCCGCTCTCTCAGATATCTTTCAGGAGCGTTTGGGGATGGTTGAGGGTGGTGTTGTGGATCGCGCTGGCTATATGGCTCTTTGTCCTCGCGTTTACCTACGTCGAGCCTTTGCGCTCCCGGTTCGTGGAGGGCGATGTCAACATCGAAGTCGGCGGTGTGGCGGTCAACGGCTCTGGCCGGGATGAGATCTGGAACACCGTCGTGGAGTCTTATGCCGAGTCGCCATGGATCGGGAAGGGGGCCGGATCCGCGAACGAGGTAGTCAAGGCTCACTTCGTTGACGTCAACCATCCGCACAGCGACTATCTGCGCATCCTCCACGATTACGGTCCGGTTGGCCTTGGACTGTGGATCGTCGCGTTTGCGGGCATCTTGTGGAAGACGTTCCGGGCCTGGATGAGGGCGGATCTCACCCGGGCCCCGGACGCCCGGGTGCATGCGGCGGCGTTTCTGGCGACGGTCGCGGCGAGCATGGTCATGATCACCGACAACGCCATGGTCTATGTGTTCGTGATGGCACCCCTGGGCATCCTTGTGGGTGCCTCGCTGGGGAGCATGAGCGAGTCCGGCAGGCTAGGCCCCCTGACCGCGAGCTCCAGCCGGTTGCAGAAGCGCTAAAGTAGCCACCCGGCCCATGCCAGAATGCGCCATGTAGCAGATGCGCGGGCGCTCCATAAACCCAGATAATCTTTCCTGCAGTGGCGGCGCGAGAGTTCGGAAGGAACGGCGATGAGGCGTTCATGCGACACGGTTGGCGCACGGGGCGCGGCGACGGGCTTGGACTCCGGGCGCCCGTGAGAACGCTCCTTGTACACAACTTCTACCAGCGTCCAGGGGGCGAGGATCAGGTCTTCGCCGCCGAGGCCGGGCTTCTGGAGGCCCGGGGCCACGAGGTGCTCCGCTACAGCACGCACAACGACAGGGTCTCGGGCAAGAGCACTCCGTCGCTGGCCCGGGACACGGTGTGGAACGGGACGGCGTACCGGGAGCTGAGGCGGCTCGTACGCCGGACGCGGCCCCGGGTCGCTCACTTCCACAACACTTTCCCCCTGATCTCACCCGCAGCCTACTACGCGGTCCGGGCCGAAGGCGTGCCGGTCGTGCAGACGCTGCACAACTACCGCCTGCTCTGCGCCAATGCTCTGTTGCTGCGCGACGGCCGGGTGTGTGAGGACTGTCTGGGGCGTACGATGCCCTGGCCGGGGGTCGTCCACGCCTGCTACCGGGATAGCCGGCCGGCGAGCGGGGCCGTAGCGGCCATGTTGGCTACCCACCGCGTTCTGGGCACGTGGAGGGAGGCTGTTGACGTGTACGTCGCGCTCACCGGATTCGCCCGGCAGAAGTTCATCCAGGGAGGACTGCCCGAGGAGAAGATCGTGGTCAAGCCCAACTTCCTGCACCCCGACCCCGGCCCGGGCGACGGGCGAGGGGGCTACGTCCTGTTCGTGGGTCGGCTCTCGAGGGAGAAGGGCGTGGAGACCATGCTCAGGGCCTGGGAGCGGCCCGGGCTGAAGGCGCCTCTGAAGATAGTAGGTGATGGTCCCCTGGCCCCGGAGGTGAGAGCCGCCGCCGGACGGCTCGCCGGGGTCGAGTGGTTGGGGAGGCAATCGAAGGCGCAGGTGCTCGCCTTGATGAAGGGGGCGCGGTTCATGGTCTTCCCCTCCGTGTGGTACGAGGGTTTCCCCATGGTCTTCGCCGAGGCCAGCGCCGTAGGTCTGCCGATGGTCGCCAGCGATCTGGGCAGCATGTCCTCCCTGGTGGATGACGGGCGTACGGGGCTTCACTTCCGCCCCGGCGACGCGGAGAGCCTGGCTTCGCGGGTGGTCTGGCTCCTGAACCGTCCGGCGCAGCTCGAGTACATGCGCCGGCAGGCGAGGAGGGAGTTCGAGACCAGGTACACGGCGGAAGAGAACTACCGGCGGTTGATGGAGATCTATGAGCTGGCAATAGAGAGAGCGAGGGTGCGGACATGAACCTGCGATCGCGGTCGATACTGGGCATGCGGGTGGACGCTACCTCTCACGGTGACGCCTCCCGGCGCATCGTGCGGTGGGCGCGGCGGGCGAAGTCCTCCTACGTGTGCGTGGCGAGCGTACACATGGTCATGGAGTCGTTCGATTCCGGGGAGTTTCGACAGATAGTGAACGGGGCCGACCTCGTCACTCCGGACGGCAGGCCCCTGGTATGGGCCCTGAAGGGCCTGGGTGTAAAGGACGCTACCCAGGTGCGCGGGACCGACCTGACGGCCAGAGTAGCCGAGCGTGCGGCGCGTGACGGAGTCCCGATCGGCCTGTACGGCGGTACACCCGAGCTGCTGGAGGATTTCGTGCGGGTCCTGGAGCGGCGCAACCCGGGCATCCGGGTGGCCTGCAGGATCGCGCCGCCCTTCCGTCCGCTGACGCCCGAGGAGGACGAGGCGGTCACGCAAGAGATCGTAGACTCGGGAGCGCGCATACTGTTCGTGGGGATAGGCTGTCCCAAGCAGGAGAGGTGGATGGCGGCTCACAGGGACCGCATCCCGGCGGTCATGGTGGGGGTCGGGGCGGCCTTCGACTTCCATACGGGCCGGGTGCGCCAGGCTCCGCGCTGGATGCAGACGGCCGGCCTGGAGTGGGCCTTCAGGTTGGCGATGGATCCGAGGCGGCTGTGGAAGCGCTACGCCAGGCACAACCCGCGGTTCGTGGGGCTGCTGGCGCTGCAGCTGCTCGGCCTGCGCCGCTTCGGTGGCGCGGCATCTGCCGGCGGGTAACACGGCGCTCGGGGCGAATCTCCGTTCGCGTCCGGCGCCCCTCGTCTTCGGCGGTCGCCGGGCGCGGGGATGCCCGCAGACGAACGTGTGCGCGCAGCGTGAAGGGTAGACGCCGGTGAAGAGGCGCGGGCCGAGAGCGACGGTGGCCATGATCGCCCTGGCTCTTCTCGTCCTTGCTGCAGGGAGGATGACTCTCGCCGGGTTCGTGGAGAGCCATGAGGCCGAGAGCGTGGTGGTGGACGGAAGCCTCGCGGCTCCCGTAAGCGACGCCGGTGCCTCGGGTGGAGAAGCCCTCAGATTCACGGGCGACACCGTGGCCGAGATGCGGATCACCACCGCTCGGGACGTCGCGTATGTCGCGGTGAAGGCTCGCGGGCCCCGGCACGGCGGCATCCGGGCGGAGCTCGGCATCGAGCTTGACGGGGAGACGCATCTGCAGAAGCGTCTCACTTCAGATATTTATGAGGAATACGCCGTGGCCGTTCCGGTCCGCGCGGGCACGCACACCATCGGTGTACGCGCCAGGGACGCTACGCGGGACCGTCCGCTGTTCGCCGATGTGGTGCTCCTTCGGGGGAGGGCGCAATCTCCGGCCGACACCTCGCCGCCGGAGATCGTGGCGACATCTCCCGCAGGTGGGGCCTCGAACGTCGGGCTGGGCGAGAGAGTCTCCGTGACGTTCTCTGAGGACGTGATGGTATCCACCCTTACAGAGGACAGTTTCTATCTCGAGGAGGACCCCTACGGCCGCTTCGCGCGACGTTCCGGCGTGGTGAGCTACGACTCCGCCACCAGGACCGCCGTTCTGGAGCCGGACGGCGGCCTCTCTCCGGACTCGGATCTGCGCGCGACGCTGACGACGGAGGTCAGGGACCTGGCGGGCAACCCGCTGTCACGAGAGGAGATCATCTCCTTCGATACGCACGGATCAGCCCCGCCTCCGGCGCAGGGAAGGGTCTATCCGCAGGGATTCACCCCTCCGTCGGGCGCCACGATAGTCAACCCGGAGATCACCTGCGACACCGACCCGGAGAGCGAGGATGCCGCAGAGCCGGTCGGGATGTGGCTGATCAACTCCGGCATCACGGTCATAAACCCTGAGATAGACGAGTGCCAGACCGGTGTGTGGGTGAAGGCGAACGACGGCGTCGTACCCCGGAACGTACGGATCATCGCCGACAGGAACTATCCCGGCTACCATGAGAGCAGATTCCACCACAACAGAACTCCGATCCGGGTAGACAACCTCGACGGGGGCGAGATAGGGGACGTTACCCCACCCTCTTCAGACCAGCGGGGCAGCAAGGGGTTCGAGATGGATCAGGGATACAGGGGCATCTACGTCCTGAACGCTCGCAACCTGGAGATACACCACACCACAACCATCGGCAAGGATCCCGAGGACGGAGCGTTCGGGAGCGGAACGGGGGACTACGGCGCCTATACCGGCATCATCTTGCACGGTAACTTCAAGGAAGGACCCCCATACGTGCTCTCCGGTAACCGTATACATCACAACTACCTGGAGAACATCTCCGAAGAGGCCATAAGCCTCGATGCTCGAAACCGGGGCTCTGACTCGATGACCCGGGAGCAGGATACGGTGAGCGCCGTCGACGCGGAGAGCGGCTGGATCGAGCTCTCCAGCCCGAACTGGGCCGGTGTCGGCACGGACTACGCCGGCTACCGAGCCGTCTTCAGCGACGGCGCGGCGAGGGGCGAGGTGCTGGAGATCACCGCTCACGGCGGTGGCGAGCGGTTTTTCCTGAACGATCCCGACAAAATTCTACGGAGGGTTGCTTCCGGTGACAGTGTCGGGATCTCGATGGTCTTCGAGGACAACCGGATCTACGAGAACCACATAGACGCCGCCGGAGCCCGAGTTGGCATAGCGCTGCACGGCAATGCTTTCGGAACCCTTGTCTCCGGCAACCTGGTGACGGGCCGTCCGGATCACTCCTACCCGCACAGCTACAATCTGCGCCTGAACGCCGCCGGTACGGGTAGCGTTCCGCAGTGCATCCTCGCAAGTTCGCAGTCCGGCGTCTCAGATGAAGGCAGCCTCACCGGTAACCACCGGCGCAGCCCGGTAATGAACAGCGCCATCACCGGTAATCGTTGCGAGGGCGCAGGAGATGTAAGCCTGCATCAGATAACCTGGGGTGGCCGGGACCTGTACGAGAGCCCGAACTACTGGAGCGGGAATACATTCTCGTCGTCTTCGGACCGGCTCTGGGCGCACCAGCAGCGGCGGCTTTCGGCTCCGCCGCGGTGGTAGGCGGTTGTATAGAGAGCGGGCGGTCTCGAAGAGAAATGGCCACCTGACCTATAACGGAATGTGCCA
>JBFLXF010000045.1:0-9077 GCA_040757515.1 Actinomycetota bacterium | reverse complement strand
CGCGATGGGCGGCTACGGGTTAGGCGCCTTCAACGTCAACAACCTCGAGCAGGTCCTGGCGATCATGGAGGCCGCCAAAGAGAGCAACTCCCCCGTCATCATCCAGGCCTCCCGCGGCGCCCGCAAGTACGCGGGCGACCGCTTCCTCTACCACCTGATGCTCGCCGCCACCGAGGTCTACCCGCAGATACCGGTCGCGCTCCACCAGGACCACGGCAACTCCCCCGAGACCTGCAGGAGCGCCATAGAGCTGGGCTTCACGAGCGTCATGATGGACGGCTCGCTGAGGGAGGACGGCAAGACCCCGGCGGACTTCGAGCACAACGTGCGGGTCACCCGCGAGGTCGTCGAGATGGCCCACGAGCGGGGCGTGACCGTCGAGGGCGAGCTCGGCACCTTGGGCGGCATAGAGGACGGGCACGGCTCCGGCGAGGTGCACCTCACCGACCCGGACCAGGCAGTCGAGTTCGTCGAGCGGACCGGGGTGGACGCTCTAGCGGTCGCCATCGGGACGAGCCACGGAGCGTACAAGTTCACCAAAGAGCCCGACCGCGAGATCCTTGCGATGCACATCATCGAGGAGATCAACAAGCGGCTGCCGACCACGCACCTGGTCATGCACGGCTCCTCCAGCGTGCCCAAGGAGCTGGTCGACGTCATCAACCGCTACGGCGGCGAGATCAGGCCGACGTGGGGCGTTCCGGTGCGCGAGATCCAGGAGGGGATAAAGCACGGCGTCCGCAAGATCAACGTGGACACCGACCTCAGGCTGGCGATGACCGGGGCGGTGAGGAGGGCGCTCGCTGCGGAGCCTGGGAACTTCGATCCCCGGCATTACCTCAAGCCCGCCCGCGAGGCGATGAAGGAGGTCGTCAAGGCGCGGATGGAGGCCTTCGGGCAGGCCGGCCACGCCGGCGACTACGCTCCGATCACGCTAGAGGAGATGGCCGACCGCTACAGAGAGACCGGCCACCTGCTCAAGACCTAGAGAGAGGAGAAGCTCATGCCACGTCCGGCCATGATAGGGATAGTCGGGGACTCTGCGGCGGGCAAGACGACCATAACGCGGGGGCTCGTCAGAGTTCTTGGCGAGGAGAACGTCACCCACGTCTGCACCGACGACTACCACAAGTACGACCGCAAGCAGCGGGCGGAGCGCAACATCACCCCGCTGCACCCCGAGTGCAACTACATAGACATCATAGGCCAGCACCTGCGGTGTCTGCGGGACAACGAGGCCATCCTCAAGCCCGTCTACCGGCACACCGACGGCACCTTCGGCCCGCCGGTCTACGTCGAGCCCAAGCGCTTTATTATCATCGAGGGGCTCCTGGCCTTCCACACCCGGGAGATGCGCGAAACGTTCGACATCCGCATCTTTCTGGACCCGCCGGAGGAGCTGCGGCGCAAGTGGAAGGTCACGCGGGACACCTCGCGACGCGGCTACACGACCGACCAGGTGCTCTCCGAGCTGGACCGCAGGGAGCCGGACTCGGCGGCGTTCATCCGCCCGCAGA
Source organism: Actinomycetota bacterium (assembly GCA_040757515.1). Lineage (GTDB taxonomy): Bacteria > Actinomycetota > Rubrobacteria > Rubrobacterales > Rubrobacteraceae > JBFLXF01. Next base: position 7,560 of record JBFLXF010000045.1, on the reverse strand, counting down.
AACAGTACGCGGACATGGTGATCAGCTTTCAGCCCAAGGAGGGGCGCGACCAGCACAAGCTGGACGCCTACATAACGCTGCACCCGGGCCTGCCGCACCCGGACCTCTCGGCGGTCATAGATGGCGAGTCGGACGGGCTGGAGTTTCGCAAGGAGGATGGCCGGAGCACCCTGTTCGTCCCCGGCGACCTCGACCCCGATCGGGCGGCGCAGATCGAGGAGCACATCTGGGGGCGGCTGCACTTCGCCCAGCACCTGCGCTCCCAGAGGCTCGGCGAGTTTACCGTGGGCAACGACCTCAAGCGCTCGGAGTCGCTCGCCCTGACGCAGCTCCTGATCCTCTACCACGCCCTGACCGCCCGCGCCTCCGTCGCGCTCGGCGGGGCCGGGATACGGGAGCAGCCACCGGCAGCCGCCGACGTTCCAACCGCACGGTCGCAGTGACCAGGAGGCCCCACGCCCGAAAAGGAGATGACGTGGATCTCAAGACGCAGACGATAGAGCAGCTCTCTATAAACACCATCCGCTCTCTGGCGATGGACGCCGTCCAGAAGGCCAACTCCGGCCACCCCGGAACCCCTATGGCCCTGGCCCCGGTCGCCTACACCATCTTCACCAGGTTCTTGAAGCACAACCCCAATAACCCCTCCTGGCCCGACAGGGACCGCTTCATCCTCTCTGCCGGGCACGCCTCGATGCTGCTCTACTCCGTCCTGCACCTGACCGGCTACGACCTCTCGCTAGAGGACATCAGGGACTTCAGGCAGTGGGGGTCGAAGACCCCGGGACACCCGGAGTACGGCCACACCCCGGGCGTGGAGACGACGACGGGCCCCCTGGGACAGGGCTTCGCCAACGGCGTGGGCATGGCCATGGCCGAACGGTTTCTGGCCGAGAGGTACAACAGGCCCGGCCACGAGATCGTGAACCACCACGTGTACGCCCTGTGCTCCGACGGCGACCTGATGGAGGGCGTCTCGCAGGAGGCCGCGTCCCTTGCCGGGCAGCTGGGACTCGGCAAGCTCATCTACGTCTACGACGACAACCACATCACAATAGACGGCTCCACCGAGATCTCCTTCGACCGCGAAGACAAGGCCATGCGCTTCGAAGCTTACGGCTGGCACGTCCAGCGCGTAGAGGACGCCGAAGACCTCAATGCGATTGAGGCGGCGCTCCGGGCCGCGAAAGAGGAAACCGAGCGTCCCTCCTTGATTATCTTGCGCTCACACATCGCCTACCCGGCGCCGAACGCGGTGGATACCGCCGCCGCCCACGGCGCTCCGCTCGGGGAGGACGAAGTCCGGGCGACAAAGGAGATCATGGGCTTCGACCCCGACGAGCACTTTCACGTCCCGGACGAGGTCTACGAGCACCTGGACTGCCGCCGGCGGGGCGCGGAACTCGAAGGAGAGTGGAACCAGCGCTTCTCCGCTTGGCGAGCCGAGTTTCCCGGGCTGGCGGAGGACTGGGACAGGGTCTGGAGCGGGAAGCCGGCGGACGGCTTCGAGCAGAGCCTGCCCCGATTCGATCCAGCCGAGACCGGGAACCTCGCCACCCGCAAGGCGGGCGCGAAGATCATGAACGCGTTCAAAGACCACGTGCCCACAATGCTCGGCGGCGCGGCGGACCTCGCCGAGTCCACCGGCACCGTCTTCGAGGGCGAGGAGATCTTCAGCGCCCGCCGGGCAGCGCGCAACGTGGCCTGGGGGGTCAGGGAGCACGCGATGGGCGCCTGCGTGAACGGGCTGGCCCTGCACGGCGGCATAGTCAAGCCGTATGGCTCGACGTTCCTCATCTTCTCGGACTACATGCGCCCCGCCATAAGGCTCTCGGCGCTAATGAACCTGCCGGTGGTCTGGGTCTTCACCCACGACTCGGTGGGCCTCGGCGAGGACGGCCCCACGCACCAGCCCGTCGAGCACTTCATGGCCCTGCGTGCCGTCCCGAACCTGACAGTCATCCGCCCGGCCGACGCCAACGAGACCTCGATGGCCTGGCGTGCCTCCCTGGAGGCAAATGGCCCGGTCGCTATCCTCCTGACGCGCCAGAATCTGCCCGTCATCGACCGGACCGAGTTGGCCGGGGCGGAGGGAGCTCTGCGCGGAGCCTACGTTCTGGCCGATTCGACCGAACCGGAACCGGACGTGATACTCATCGGCACGGGCTCCGAGGTCGCGGTGGCGCTGGAGGCCCGCGCGTTGCTCGCCGAACATGGGGTTTCGTCCCGGGTCGTGAGCATGCCTTCCTGGGAGATCTTTGAGGCCCAGGACGCAGGGTACCGCGAGTCGGTGCTGCCCCGCGCAGTAAAGGCTCGCGTGTCCGTGGAAGCCGGAGTCTCTCGTGGCTGGCGCGAATACGTCGGCGACGCGGGAGCCTCTGTGAGCATCGAAACCTTCGGGGCGTCCGCGCCGGGCGAGACGGTCCTGTCCAGGTTCGGCATAACCCCCGAGAACGTTGCGCGCACGGCGCTCGAGCTACTCGGAGAACGAGCCGGCGTGGGGGTCGGAGACGGGACGCCGGCCTTCGAGGAGACCTCGCCAGAGGAGGGACACTCCTGATACCGGCATGCGCGACGGGTCTGGGTAACCGGCAAGTCACAGGGGCCAACTCGTTGAGAGCGGAGGCACTCTCGTGTTAGCCCGGTTCGCGGCCGGAGCAACGGGTGCTCGGGCGGCGGCTCGCTCGGGGGCGGCCGTTGCCGTGATCGACGCTTTCCGGGCCAGCACCAGCATCTGCGTGCTGGTCTCGAGGGGGGTGCGGGTCGTCCCCGTGGCCTCCCTCGAGCGGGCGGCGAGAGCTGAGGCGGACTACAGGATCGGGGAGAGGGGGAGCGCCAAGGTCGCCGGCTTCGACTTCGGAAACTCGCCGACGGAGCTGGCGGCGGCCGATCTTCGGCCAGGGTCCACCGCGGCCCTGAGTACCACCAACGGGACGCGGGTCCTCGAAGCCGCCGAAGGCGCCCCGGTCTTGCTCACCGGGGCCTTCGTGAACGCTACTGCGCTTGCGATAGCGCTTCACCTCACCGGTCTGGAGATAGTGGTCGTCGGCTGCGGCTGGGAAGGCAGGCGGGCTCTCGAAGACGAAATGGCCGCCGGGGCCATACTGCACCGGCTCGCGAAGGATGGGATCTCGCTGGACCGGCGCGCGGAGGCGGTGGCGAAGATGTACAGGACCCGCCCGAAGAGCGACGTGCTGCGCTCCAGCGCCGCGCGGCGGCTGGAGCGGCTGGGATACACCTCCGACCTGACGTTTTGCATAGAAGAGGATACGGTGCCGGTGGTTCCCCAACTGAAGGACGGTGTGTTCGATCAGGCCGTGTCCGGTCTCTGGGCCGCCAAAGACTCGAGGGTCGAGGCGGCCGCTTACTCCCGGGCCGGCCGGTCCGGGATGTCTGGTCGGCAGCCGGAGGTCGCATCCCGGGACGGAGGTGTCTAGCCCATGGGTCTCTTTTCGAGCCTGCAGGATCAGGTGGTCGGTGGACCGTCCATACTCGCGGCCAATTTCTCCCGTCTGGCCGAGGAGGTGCGGAAAGCCGAAGACGGAGGGGCCGCACTGGTCCACTTCGACGCCATGGATAACCACTTCGTCCCCAACCTGACCATCGGACCCTTGGTTGCGGCCTCGCTGGTCCCAGAAACGGACCTCCCGGTAGATGCTCACCTCATGGTCCAGAACCCCGACAGCCTGATCCCCGCGTTCCTTGAGGCCGGGGTAGCGAGCATCTCGATCCATCCGGAGGCGGTGACTCACCTTCACAGGACGCTGTCCATGATACGCGAAGGCGGCGCCGAGGCCGGAGTCGCACTCAACCCGACCACCCCACCGGAGTCCATCGAGTGGGCGCTGCCCTACCTGGACTTCGTGCTGGTCATGAGCGTAAACCCGGGTTTCGGCGGACAGAAATTCATCCCCGAGATGGTCGAGAAGATCCGCCGGCTCCGTGAGATCACCGACCTGCCGATCGAGGTCGATGGAGGGATCACGGCAAGAACGGCTCCGCTCGTGGTAGAGGCCGGGGCGCGGGTGCTGATCGCGGGCTCAGCCGTCTACAAGGGCGACCCGGCCACCGAGATGCGCAAGATAATCGAGGTCGGCCGACAAAGCGCTCCGCCGCGCCGGTAGTACGCCTTCGGTCGGTAAAGATGGTGGAGCGCAGGCCTCCTGGCCACCTTGTCAGGCTCTCTGCCGGGGCGGGGCCTCATGCGCCGCTGGTGCACGATCAGGTGACATTTTCGGTAATGGACAGGTGCTCGTGCACTAACGGCGCAGGCGATGCGCAACGCCTGCGCGACGGGGGCGTTCTCGTAGACGAAGCGGCCATCCTTCTTGAGCCTGCCGGCCTCGGCGGTGGTCCTACCTGCGTGGTAGGTGTCTCTCTATAACCGGTCGGCTGTCGCCCGCCGGACAATCCACCAGCAGTCTCCCGGAACCCTCGCAGGACAAGCCTTCCCCTGAACCCTGAGCGACAAGAAGCGCGCAGAGGGGCAGCAGCGTAGCACCGGCAGTCGTCCGCGCAAGGGCACCGGAAACTCGCTTCGCGCCCTCCGGGTTTTGCTCCGCAAAAACTTTCCGCATCCCGATATTTTTGTCAAACGGCGTCGGGTACCGGCTCCTCGTAAAGTCGCCCGTCGCGCAGCATCGCCCATAGCACGTTTACCCGTCTTCTGGCGAGCGACATGAGTGCCTGGTTGTGGGCCTTGCCCTCCCCTCGCTTGCGGTCGTAGAAGGCTCTGCTCGCCCCGCCGGCGCGCAGCGAGCAGAACGCCGACTGGTAGAAGACGCGCTTGAGGACCCTGTTGCCCCGCGTCGCTCTCCTTCGGTAGGAGCTGCCGCCGGAGGCTCTCAAGACCGGGGCGATGCCGGCCGCGGCGGCCAGCCGGTCGGCCGAACCGTAGCGCCCGAGGAGGTCGCCGGCCTCGGCCAGAAGCTCGGCCGTCAGGGACGTTCCCATCCCCGGCAGGCTGCGGACGATCCTCGCTTCCGGCAAGTCGGCCACGAGCTCCTCGAGGCGCGCCTCTAGGGTGGCAAGGCGCTCCTTCTCCCGCAGTGCTTCGTGGGCGAGTTCGGCGGCCAGGGCGGCTTTCGCCTCGGCGGCGGGCAACTCTAGCCGCTGGGCTTCGGCCGCACGCACGATCCGCTCGGCCAAGGAGTCTGCCTTGAGGGCTCCGTGCGCCTTCAACCACCGCGCCAGACGGGATCTCCCGAGCCGACGGGCAGCCGTTGGCGTGGCCACCCTCGTCAGTGCCAACAGCGGGCCTCGCTTGGTGAGGTCCAGCGTCGCCTCCAGTCCCGGGAACACGCCGCAAAGGAGCGCCCTGAGCCGGCCTACGCGGCGCGTCTGGTCCTGTACGAGGTCCCGGCGGCGCGAGACGAGCACCCGCAGCTCTGCCACGCGATCGTCGGTGGGGCGCAGCTCGGGCAGCTGCCTCCACCGGAACCTCAACTGGTCGGCGATGACGCGGGCGTCGCCGGGGTCGCTCTTGCGCTCGCCTCCGGCGTAGGACTCCCGGGCGCGGCTCACCGCGAGGCCCGAGACCCGCAACACCCTCTCTCCGTGTCCCAGCAGGACTGCCTCAAGGAGCGTCGCCGGTCCGCCCGTCAGGTCGAGTCCGACCAAGCGCTCGCCGGTGGCGCACAAACGGTCGATCTCCGAGAGGGCGGCCTCGATGTCCCGTTCGGCGGCCTCGACCCTGCGGGAGAGCAGCTCCTCGCCCTCGTCGTCGAGCACGCTCACCCAGTGGGACGCCTTCCCCACGTCGAAACCCACCCAGAACCTTGCACCCACGCCGTCGCCTCCTCTTCTCGTTTATCCGCTCTCGTCCCCCTTGGGCTACCCTCCGCCGGCTTTCCCCTACGTAGCGATCCTTCTCTCGCGGCTCCCGATCAGCGGTCTGGGGTTTCCCGGGGCGGACCGGGGGGCGATGCGAAAAGAGCCCTCCTTCTTGTGGGGGCGGGACCCACCGAGCCATCCCCGGTCCGCCGGGGCACCGCGAGGAGCCTACCCCACGGCGTTCTCACAAGGTAGGGGACCCACCCTTGCGCTCCCTTTGTGCCGGCGCTCTTTTGGCCCCCAGGTCGCGCTCCACCTGGAAAGGGGCGCGGAAAAGAGAAACGCCCCAGCGGTGCGCCAACACCCTGGGGCCCGGACCACAGGAGGTAGCCTGTGATCGAGAGTAGTGTAGCGCGTCGGGCGCGTAGGGGCCTCGGGCTCTGGCGTTCTCTGGGGGCCGAGATCCGGCCCATGCCTGCCGGCGGTCTCTCCGTCCCGTCGTGCAGTCAGCCGGGGCGACGCTACCGGGTGTCGCTGGCCGGCGAGGGGCGCTGCGGCTGCGCCGACTGGCGGCGCCGCAAGCGGCCCTGCAAGCACGTCTTCGCCGCTCTCGTGTGGGCGGCCAAGCAGCGCCGGGCGCTGATCCTCGCGGGGCGGAGGGCGGCCTGATGGTCGCCCACGTCCACCACCGGATACCCCGCTGTTTGCTAAAGATCTACGACCGGGACCACGGTCCCGGCCTGGAACCTGAGGACCTCGCTGCTTGGTTTGACTGGGAAGAAGAAGCGTTCCGCTACAGGGTAGACTCCGATGTCTCCCGCGAGGAGCTTGTCTATCTGATCGAGGGCTCGACGGTCGAGATCGTTGAAGACGAGCACCGCGCGGTCCACAGCGCCGCCGGCGACTTCGCCCGGTGGGGGCGGCTCGGGGGCCTCAAGATCCTTGCCCTCTACGGTCGGCCGTGGTTCTCGTTGCTGGCGCGCAGACGCTGGGGACGGGTAAGCGCCGAGGCGCTCGATCTCTACCGGGTTGAGCGCATAGCGAAAGTTGGGGCGGCTTGATGCCGCCCCGACACTCACCACTCTACGCCTACTTTTTATATTTAAATCGTCTACGTTATGCCGTAGGATCACCGTACGATAGGTTAAGCTATGGAGCATGGAGGTGGACACGGAGAAGCTAAAGGAACTGAGGAGACGCAGGGTTTTATCCATGCGCGAGCTGGAGGAGCTCTCCGGCGTCTCCCACAACACGATCTGGCGGATAGAGGCGGGGCGACAGGGAGCGCATCCCAGGACCGTCCGCAAGCTGGCGAAGGCCCTCGGGGTGGAGCCCGAGGAGCTGCTGAAGGAGGAGTAGCGTTGGGCAAGAGGGGAAACGGCGAGGGGACCATAACCCGCCGCAAGAATGGCGGCTGGATGGCCCAGTACGTCGTGCACACGGTGGAAGGACGCAAGCGGAAGACCATCTACGGCAAGACCCGCAAGGAGGTGGCGAAGAAGCTGGCGAAGGCCCTCTCCGACCGCGAGGGTGGTCTCATCTTCGACGCTGGTGGTCAGACCGTCGGGGAGTACCTGGACCGCTGGCTCGCCGACTCCGTCAAGGGTAGCGTCAAGCCCAGGACCTTCGAGAGCTACGAGTGGCTCGTACGCAGACACATCGTCCCCTCGCTCGGGCGTGTCAAGCTCGCGTCGCTCAACGCCGCGCACCTTCAGGGCCTCTACCGCTCCAAACTGGAGGTAGGCCTGTCACCGCGCACCGTGCGCTACATCCACGCCGTCATGCACC
>JBFLXF010000044.1:0-9083 GCA_040757515.1 Actinomycetota bacterium | reverse complement strand
GATCAGACCGACCCCCGGCGTCGAGTAGCGCACCTTCGCGATGTACTCCGACACTTTGTGCCCCGGCAGCTGCCCGCCCTCGCCGGGCTTGGAGCCCTGGGCCATCTTTATCTGCAAGACGTCGGCATTGACCAGATACTCCGCCGTGACCCCGAACCGCCCGCTGGCGACCTGCTTTATGGCGCTGCGCCGCTCGTCGAGGAAGCGCTCGGGGTCCTCCCCGCCCTCGCCGGTGTTGGACTTGCCGCCGATGCGGTTCATCGCTACAGCGAGCGTCTCATGCGCCTCCTTACTCAGAGCCCCGAGCGACATCGCGCCCGTCGTAAAGCGCTTGACGATCTCACGAGCAGGCTCGACCTCATCAATCGGGATGGGGTCCTCCTCGAACTCGAAGAGGCCCCTGAGCGTGGAGTAGCGCGCCGCCCGCTCGTCGAAGTGGGTCGTGAACTCCTTGAAGGTCTCGAAGCTCCCCGTCCTGACAGCGCGCTGGAGGGCGGGGATGCTCTTGGTGTTCCACTGGTGATACTGCCCTTGCTGCCGGAGCTGGTACTCGCCACCGACCTCCAGCTCCTCCGGCCCGTCCTCGACGCCGCCGAAGGCGCGCTCGTGGCGCAGCAAGACCTCCCGGCAGATCTCCTCCATCCCCACGCCGCCGATGCGCGAGGCGGTGCCGGTGAAGCACCTGTCTATGAGCCCCTGGTCGAGGCCGACGGCCTCGAAGATCTGGGCGCCGCAGTACGAGAAGAGCGTGGAGATACCCATCTTGGAGATGATCTTGAGCAGACCCTTGCCCACGGCCTTCGTGTAGTTCTTCTTCGCCTCCCCGGCGCTCACGTCTCCGAGCAGGCCCTCATCCGCCATCTCCTCTATCGTCTCGAAGGCGAGGTAGGGGGCTATAGCGGTGGCCCCGTAGCCGACAAGCACGGCGAAGTGGTGCACCTCCCGGGCCTCCGCGGTCTCGACGACGAGGGTTGTCGCCGTGCGGATGCCGCACCTGACCAGGTGGTGGTGCACGGCGGAGGTGGCGAGCAGGCTCGGCATCGGGGCCATCTCCTCGCTCACGCCCCGGTCGCTGAGGACGAGCACCGCCGACCCGCGCCGGACGGCCCTCTCAGCCTCCTCGCACAGCCGGTCCACCGCCTCCCCGAGCCCCTTCTCGCCCGCCGAGACGGGAAAGAGCGTCGAGAGCGTCGTCGAGGCCGACGGGCCGGAGCTTATCCCCCGGATCTTCTCAAGCTCCTCGGTCGTCAGGATCGGTCCCTCAATGAGTACGCGCCGGCAGTGCTTCGGCGTCTCGTCGAAGAGGTTCTGCTCCGGCCCCAGCGACATCTTCAGCGACATGACCAGCTCCTCGCGCAGCGGGTCTATCGGGGGGTTGGTGACCTGCGCGAAGTGCTGCTTGAAATAGGAGAATAGGAGCTGCGGCCTCTCGGAGAGAACGGCCAGGGGCGTGTCCGTGCCCATCGAGCCGTCAGGCTCCTTGCCGTCCCGGGCCATCGGGGCCAGGAGGATGCGCTTGTCCTCGATGGTGTAGCCGAAGGCGAGCTGGCGCTGGAAGAGGGACGCCTTCTCGATGAGACGGCCGTTGGGCGCGGCGTCGGGCAGTTCATCGAGGTGTATCTCCCCCTTCTTCAGCCACTCGCCGTACGGCTTGCGCCTGAAAAGCGGCCGCTTGACGTCCTCGTCGTGCAAGAGTTCGTGCCTCTCGGTGTCCACGACGAGCATCTTCCCCGGCTGCAGACGCCACCGCTCTACGATCTCCCCGGCCGGTATCCTGAGCGCCCCATCCTCGGAGGCCATGATCACGCGCCCATCCCGCGTCACCGAGTAGCGCGCCGGACGCAGCCCGTTGCGGTCCAGCGTCGCCCCGACGATGCGCCCGTCGGTGAACGCGACCGCCGCCGGACCGTCCCACGGCTCCATGAGGGCGCTGTGGTACTGGTAGAAGGCGCGGCGCTCGGGGTCCATCAGCTCGTCGTTCTCCCAGGCCTCCGGGATCATCATCGCCACCGCGTGCGGCAGGCTGCGCCCCGCCAGATGCAGCAGCTCCAGGGCGTTGTCGAAGGAGGCCGAGTCGCTCTGCCCCGGCTGGATGACCGGCGAGATCTTCTTCAAATCCTCCCCGAAGAGCGGCGACTCAAGCCGGCTCTCGCGGGCCCGCATCCAGTTGATGTTCCCCCTCAAAGTGTTGATCTCACCGTTGTGCGCGCCGTACCGGTACGGATGCGCGAGCTCCCAGGAGCCCAGAGTGTTGGTCGAGAACCGCTCGTGCACGAGCGCGATCGCACTCGCGAAATCCGGATCCCTCAAATCCGGGTAGAACCGCGGAAGCTGCTGGCCCTTGAGAAGCCCCTTGTACACGATGGTGCGCGAGGAGAGACTCACCACATAGCAGCCGTGGCTCTCCTCGACCGCCCTGTGCAGCCGCCGCCGGATCACATACAGCTTGCGCTCGAAGGCCCCTTCATCCCCGTTGCGCCTCTCTATGAAGAACTGCCTTATGCGCGGCATGACGCTGCGCGCCACCCGCCCGACCGCCTCCGGCACCACCGGCACGTCCCGGAACCCCAGGAAACGCTGCCCCTCCTCGGCGACGATCCTCTCCAGCGCCCGCTCCGCAACAAGGCCCTCCTCGCCGAACTCGAAGAGCATCCCTACCCCATAAGCCCCCGCAGGCGGAAGTTCTATCCCAAGCCCCGCGCACTCCCGGCGGAAGAAGGCATCCGGCACCTGCACCAGTATCCCGGCCCCGTCTCCCGTCTCCGGGTCGCTGCCCGTCGTTCCCCGATGCTCCAGGTTCCGCAGAACCTCCAGCCCCTCCTCGACCGTCTCCCGCGTCCTCCGGCCGTCCAGCCTCGCTACAAACCCCAGACCGCAGGCGTCGTGTTCGTAAGCGGGGTCGTAAAGGCCGTTTCCGAAGGTCAAGGAAGTACCTCCTGTGCTGCCGGGGATGCAGGAGCGTCTATTTTTACACACACTGCAAGCGGATAACAAGGGGGTATCAAGCCTGTAGCATGCTAGCCTGATGCAGGGCTTCTGGAAAGCGTATGAGGAATCCCAGGGTGCTCTACCGGGCGTCGAGTTCGGCCCGCAGCCTCTCCTCTTCTTCGAGGAGTTCGGCGAGGCGCAGGCGCAGTTCTGCGGCCTCAGCCTCGACTTCGGCGAGGCGCAGGGAGATCTCCCTCTCACGCGCGGCGGTCTCGGGGGTGCGCCGCCGCGCTCTATAGCGGTCCCGGATCTCCTCCAGCCGTTGCGCGGCCTCCCGGCGCAGGCGCTCGCGGTCGGTCTTGAACTCTTCGCCCCGCAGATACTCCAGGCCCTGCTTCAAGGTCTTCTCCGAGAGCAGGTCGGAGAGTATCTCTGCCGAGCCGCGCTTGAAGTTCTTGTCGGCCAAGACCGGTCCTCCGTTCTCTCCTGCTGGATATTCTATCCCACCGGCCGTTCTCCCGGAGCCCGCTCACGCCTTTCGCGAAGCCCTCACCACATCCCTGGCTGTAACCCGTCCGCCGGAGCCGGAACCCTCTACGTCGAGGAGGTCCACGCCGAGCTCGCGGGCCTTCTCCCTCGCGGAAGGCGTCGCGTCTACCGAGTCGCGCGCGGCCTTCTCCACGTCTCTGACGAGGACGCGGCCCCCGGCCCCGGTTCCTCTCACGCTCGCCAGATCGAGGCCCAGAGCCCGCGCTCTCTCCTTTGCGGCGGGCGTGGCGTCTGCCCGGACCTCCGTCGCGCCCCGATCATCCGTCTCCTCCGACTCCTCGATGACCTTCACGTCTAAGACGTTACCCTCATCATCGAGTATCTCCTCGACCACGTTTCCGGCCCCGTCCCGCCCGCGGCCGATGATGCGCCCTCTCTCGTCGATACGCTCCTCTTCTATCTCGAGGCCCTCCGGAACAGCATCCTCCACGACAGTCCCGGACGGACCCGGGACAGATCCGGCCAGATCGCCCGACTCGTCCACGGACCGGTCCGCCGGGCCGGTCCCATCCTGTGTCGCCTCGCCGACGCCCCCGACCGATCGGCCCACCCCCCGACCGGCGTCTTGCGCAGCGGAGCCTGCGACTTCATCCAGTTCGCCCGCGGCCTCGCCGAGGCTCTCCAGAACCCCGTCCAGAAGCCCGGGGTTGCGGTCTATGGCGTCCAGAGCCCGGTCGATGGTGGCGAGTATCCTATCCAGCTTCACCTTCAGCATCGCCTGCGCCTCGACGCCTCTGATTCCCAGCTTCACCGTGTCCAGATAGGCGTCCACCCCGACGTTTATCTTCACTAGACCGGCGACCTCAGCCCGCGCCGAAACATGCGCTCTGAGCTCCTCGACCTCCAGGTCTATCTCCTCGATGTTGAGCACGGGAACATCGAGGAGAACATCTGGGTCTTCGGTAGCCCGCAGGTCTTCGCCCACCGACGCTCCGTCCTCTGCCCTCCGAGGGTCAGCCCCTTGAGATGCCACCAAAGCCCTCCTCGCTCTGGATCTTCTCTGCGCCCTTACTGCCCCTGCAGAGCAGGTAGTAAACCGGCTAACCAAAGAGTCTAGCCGAGACGCTTCCAGGGTAGATAAGAACCCAAAGCATCGTAACGCCCGACAGAAAGGGAGACCTCATGGCGGAAGGCAACCAGCAACAGCAGCAAGGTGGTCAGCAACAGCAGCAGCAGCAGCAGCAGCAGAATCCCCTTCAGCTCATGGGACGGGCGCTGAGCGACATAAGGAAGGTCCAGAGCTTGCTGGAGATGAACTACCCGGATCAGACCGCCGCCATCAGGATGCAGCGCGAAGCGGGAGACATCGTCTGGCAGATTATACAGACGATGCAGCAACAGCAGCAAGGCCAACAGCAGGCTTCTTCTCAGTAGTACACAGGTCTGCCCGCCCCCGCGAGACCCTGAGGCGCCGGATCAGCGCGAGGTCCCGCGTCGTCTACGGGATCTCTTGAGAGCGTCGCGGTTGCGGGATGCCCAAGAGTCCATGCTCCCCAGCCAGTCTCCGGGGAAAGGCGGCGGTCCGGTGCCCTCCCCCCTGGCGGCGAACCCCCGCCCTCGGACCTGATCCCGCAGGGCGCAGGCGAAGATGAACAGCTCGGGGTCCCCCCCGGCATCCGGGTGCAGACGCGCCAGCAGCAGGCGCCACATCTTGCGATCTTTCAGGATCACCCTTCGGCGGGCGCGCCTTCGGGACATGCGATCCTCCAGGACTTTTCGGGCATTCTAGGCCCGCCGAACGGTCCGCGTAAACCCCATTCTCCGGCGACCGCAACACCTTCGGCGCACGCGTAGCTGCAGGACCAGATATTGGCCTTCACCTGCACCTACCGTTTCCCGGACGCCTCCCCACTCTCCCCTGGCAGGTTCTTGATCTCCTTCACCCTCTGTTCGAACTCCCGGGGCGAGCTGGAGTTCTTCAAGGCCCACGCCAGATCCTCAACGTTCTGCTCGTTGGTCCTGACGAAGAGGAGGGCCTGCTTGAGCGGCATGTCCTCGAAGGCAGCCACGGCCAGTCCCGTCACGTCCATCGGCTCGGGGACGCCGGCTTTCTCGCACATCGCATACATCCTGGCGGCCTTGAGCAGCAGGCGCTTCTGCTCACGCAGCAGGCTCTCCCGGTTCTCGCCATCCTCCACCATCTTCTCAGGGTCCTCCCGTGAATCGTGTCATAGCCCGTCCGGCAGGGAGCCGGGTTCGCAGAGCGACATCCCCGAGCGTCTACAGGATGCGCTCCCACGCCCGGCCCCCGCGTTGGCCCACCTGAAGCGCCGGCTACTGGCTCGCGGCGCTCGTCACGTCCTTGACCGTGATCCTGCCTCCTGCTCCCGAGCCCTCGATCTGGGAGAGGTCCACACCCAATTCCTGGGCCTTTTGCCTGGCGGCCTCCGTAGCATCCGGCTCCTCGCCGCCGGATTGCTGAGACTGCGCCTCGGAACCCGTCTGCTCCACCGTCTCCTCGGTGACCTCTTCCTCGGGCTTGGGAATGCTCAGGTCGAGCAGGCTGCCGTCCGGCCCGAGTTGCAGTCGCAGCAGCGCCCCGGACTCCTCCTTGACGGTCCGGATCGTCTGCCCCTCCTCATTCTGGTACTCCTCTACCGTCTCGAGATCGGTGACCTTGCCGAGTATGTCCTCGTTGACGAGGTTGCCTGACTCATCCAGCGTAGTCTCGATTATGTCGCCGGACTCGTCTACCGCCCGCTGCACGGTCTGGCCCGCTTCGTTCGTGGTCTGGCTTATGAGCTGGCCGCCGGGAAGATTCTCCGCCACCTGCCCGACCTGCTCGGTCGCCTGTCCCGCCGTATCCTGCGCCTGCTCAGCCACCTGCCCGGCCGTCTCCTGGGCCTGTCCCGCGACCTGACCGACGGTTCCGGCCGCCTGTCCCGCCGTATCCTGAGCCTGCTGAGCGGCGCCCTGGGCGGTCTCCTGCGCCTGCTCCACAGCCTCCTGAGCCTGCCCGACGGCTCCACCCGCGGCCTGCTGAGCCTGTTGGACCGCGTCGTTCACCGTATCTTCTACGCCTTGGGTCTGGGCGGCCTCGTCCAGAGCGTTCTCTATGGACTCGTAAGAGTCCACGAGTTCCTGGATCTGGGCCCGCGCCTCTTCCTGGCCCTCGGGGAGCTGCTCGAGCAGCTCCTGAAGTTGAGAGCGGCTGCTCTGGAGCTGTCCCTTGACCTGGCCCAGCGAGCTACCGTAGAAGTCCTTTGCGCTCTCTACGGCCTGCTGCTGGATCCGCTGCGCCAGGTTCTGTACGCCTTCGGTCACTTCTTCCTCCTCGTCTGGTTGTCCCTGCTCTCCCGGTCCTGCGCCGGGGAAAGCTCTCCGGAGATCGCAGTAGCGATACGAAGGCGAACCTTCGGGTTGCGGTAGGTAACTCCGGGCCTCACTTCATCCGGCAGGTTCTCGCGTTCGGTTCCGGAGACGGTCTCTCGCTCCGGGTTACCCCTAAACCGCACCGCTGTCTCCGGCACCTTCTCGAAGCGCAGCTCCCCTGCCTCAACGCTCGCCGAGATCTCGATGTCCGGTTTCTCCGGTCTGCCGAGACGCTTCGCCATATCCCGGCAGCTACTCGACGATATCCTTGATGGTTATAAGACCTCCGGCCCCAGAGCCCTGAACTCTGGAGAGATCTACCCCCAACTCCTCCGCCTTGCGGCGCGCCGCGTTGGTGGCCTTCGGTTCCCCCGAGCCATCGTCCGCGGACTCTCCCGCCGCATCCCGCGTCTCTTCGGATGCTTCACCGGCGGCCTGTTCCTGCGCGTCTCCTGCCAGGCTCGTCACATCCTTCACCGTAATGAGCCCCCCGGAGCCCGTGCCTTCGACCCGTGAGAGATCTATTCCCAGCTCCTCCGCCTTGCGCCTCGCCGCATCCGAAGCTCTCGGCGCCTCGGCCGCCTCTTCGGACTCCTGTTGCACTGTCTCCGCCGCCTTCTTGACGTCCTCGACCGTGATGCGTCCGTCGGTGCCGGTACCCTCGATCTCGGTGAGGTCCAGTCCGGCCTCACGCGCCTCGCGACGGGCGGCGTCGGTGGCGTCCACCTCTCCCTGCCTCACCAGGCTGTCCGTGTCCAGGTCGGCGACGTTTCTCCCGGCCTCATCAAGGGCTTCCTCGATCGTCGAGTAGCTGTCCATCAGCTCCTGGAAAAGCATCTGGAAAGCTTCCTCGTCACCCCCCGGGATCTGGCCCGGCAGCTTCTCCAGCGTTCGGCGGCTCTCCTTTATACGCTGCTTCAGTTCCTCTACCGAATCGCCGAAAAACTCCTGAGCGAGCTGCATGGCCCGCTTCTGAACCATCTCCTTGGACTCCTGGATCCCGCGGTTCAACTTCTCCAGCGCCTCGCTAGAGTGCCTCTCAGCCACGTCTCTCCTCTCCCCTTCCACAGCTTAGACGGCCCGTACCTCGAGAACGTTTCCCTCGTCGTCGAGCACCTGCTCATAGGTGTTGCCCGCGTCGTCTTTGAGGCGACTCACGACACGGCCCTCCTCGTCGATGTACTCCTCTTCCACCAGCAAGTCGCCAACGTTGCCGGCGAGATCCTCACCCACGATCTCACCGTTCTCGTTGTAGACGGTCTCCAGTATGTTGCCTGCCTCATCCACCGTGCGCTCCGTGAGCCGATCCGCCTCGCCCTGCACGGCCTGCTGCGCCCCCTCGGCAACCTGTCCCACCGTCTCCTGGGCCTGCTGAGCGGAGTCTTGTACCCCCTCCGCCACCTGCCCGGCCTGCTCAGCAGTCTCTTCGACCGCCCCAGCGGCCTGCTGGCCCGCCTGCCCGACAGCTTCCGTGACACCCTGCGCCGCCTGCCCGGCCTGCTCGGCAGCCTGTCCGGCGGTATCCCCGACGCCTTGGGCAGCCTCGCCCGCGCCCTTTGCGGCCTGACCGGCCCCTTCCCCGACTTGGCCGGCGGCCTCACCAGCCTGCTCCACAGCCTGGCCCGTTCCCTCACCGACGTCCTGGATTGCCTGCCCGGCGCCCTGTCCGGCCTGCTCCACGGCCTGGCCCGCACCTTCACCCACTTGCTGCGTAGCCCGGCCAACTCCCTGCCCTGCCTGCTCTACCGCCTGGCCGGCGCCCTCGCCGACCTCACCAACCGCCTGGCCGGCTCCGGAACCGACATCCTCGACCGCAGAGCCCGCTCCCTCGCCCACATTCTCAACCGCTTCGCCGGTGCTCTCTACAGCCTGACCGGCTCCCTCGCCCACATCCTGGACCGCTGAGCCCGCCCCAGAACCCACATCTTCGACCGCGGAGCCCGCTCCCTCGCCCACTTCGCCGACGGCGTGCCCCGCGCCCTCTCCAATCTCTCCGACCGCCTGTCCGGCACCAGAGCCGACGTCCTCGACCGCGGAACCCGCTCCCTCGCCCACCTCGCCGACGGCGTGCCCCGCGCCCGCACCCACGTCTTCGACTGCCGAGCCCGCACCGGATCCTATATCCTCGACCGCAGAACCCGCACCGGATCCTATATCCTCGACTGCCGAGCCCGCACCGGATCCTATATCCTCGACTGCCGAGCCCGCACCGGATCCTATATCCTCGACTGCCGAGCCCGCACCGGATCCTATATCCTCTACCGCAGAGCCCGCTCCCGAACCTATGTCCTCCA
>JBFLXF010000043.1:0-9228 GCA_040757515.1 Actinomycetota bacterium | reverse complement strand
CTCAACGCGACGACGGAGGACCTCTTTCTCGCCGACCTGCTGCTGGCGACGGGGATGCGGTCGGCGGGACCGGGAAGACCGACGCACCGGAGCGGGCGGAAGATAGACCATGTCCTCTATCGGGGGTCTCTTGAAGAGAAGAGCTATCGTGTGAGAAGAGGGCTGAGCGATCACCGGGTGGTCGAGGTCGAGCTGGAGGTGGATTAGATGCCGGAGTTCTCGCACCTGGACTCAACAGGCGCGGCGCGGATGGTAGACGTGGGAGAGAAGCAGGTCGTAAGGCGTACCGCGAAGGCGGCGGGGACCGTCAGGATGTCTCCGGAGACGGTCGCGCTGCTGCGGGAGCGGGCGCTTCCGAAAGGAGATGTACTGAACACGGCCAGGATCGCGGGGGTAATGGCCGCAAAGAGGACGCCGGAGCTCATCCCTCTCTGCCACGGGATCAACCTCACCTCCGCGGACGTGGAGTTCGAGGTGGGGGAGACGGAGGTCGGCATCCTCGCCACCGCCCGCGCGAGCGACCGCACCGGCGTGGAGATGGAAGCCCTGACCGCCGCGAGCGTCGCGGCCCTCACCATCTACGATATGTGCAAGGCCGTGGACAAGGGTATGGTCATAGAGGGCGTGCGCCTCGTCGAGAAGACCAAAGAGCCCGCCGGAGGGTGAAGGCTTACACGGAGCCCGCTGCCGCCGCGTGCCACACTCTCCAGGAACTAGTATTGATACCGTTCCGGCTGTGCTAGACTTGTCGGTCGAACTGCGGGTTTTGTGCTAGATCGGGAGACCAAGATCGAGGGCGAGAACGCTGTCTCTTACCCTATATTCCTCGACCTCTCCGGCCGCCGCTGCGTGGTAGTCGGAGGTGGGGCGGTCGCCGACCGCAAGGCCCGCAAGCTCCTGCAGGCGCAGGCGGAGGTCGTCGTGGTCGCCCCGGAGGTGAGGCCCGCGCTGGAGAGCATCGCCGTGGAGGTCCACAGGCGGCCCTACGCAGAGGGGGACCTGGAGGGAGCCTTCCTCGCCTTCGCCGCCACGGACGCGCGGGAGGTCAACGCGGCGGTCGCCCGCGAGGGCAGGGAGCGTAGCGTGCCGGTCAACGTGGCAGACAGGCCCTCGGAGGGGGACTTCGCGGTGCCTTCGACGCTGCGGCGAGGGAGGCTGCAGGTCTCCGTCTCGACGGGCGGGGCATCGCCCGCGCTGGCGCGCCGGATAAGAGAGTGCCTCGAGGGATTCTTCGGGCCGGAGTGGGCCGGGATCATCGAGGAGTACGAGAGAGCGCGGCGGGCCGGGCAGCCGCCGGACCCCAGGCTTGAGGAGGAGGTGAGCAGGTGCTTGTCGCGGTTCTCGGGATGAGCCACCGCTCCGCGCCCGTCGAGGTGCGCGAGCGGATCGCCTTCCCGCCGTGTGCGGGCCGCGAGTTCTTGCGGCGTCTGAGAGACGTGGATATCGTCCGGGAGGCCGTCTTGCTCTCTACCTGCAACCGTACCGAGGTCTACGTCCTCGTCGATGACGAGCAGGCGCGCGTGCGACTGCTGGAAGCTTTGGCCGAAGACCGGGGCGTCGAGCGGGCGTCGCTTGAGGGCGACACCTACTGGCTCACCGATATAGAGGCGGTGCGCCACCTCTACCGGGTCACTTCTTCGCTCGACTCGATGGTCGTGGGGGAGGCTCAGATCCTGGGCCAGGTTCGCGAGGCGTACCGCGCCGCCACCGAGGAGCAGTGCACGGGACCGGTACTCAACCGCCTCATGCACTCGGCGCTGCGGGTCGGCAAGAAGGTGAGGGCGGAGACGGGGATCGGGGACTCCTCGCTCTCGGTGCCCCACGTGGCGGTAAAGCTCGCCGAGGAGGTCTTCGGGGGGCTGCGCGGCCGCCGGGCGCTGGTTCTCGGCGCGGGCGAGATGAGCGAGCTGGTCATAAAGCACCTGAAGGCGAGGGGCGTTACGGACCTTCGCATCGCCAACCGCACCCCCGAGAGGGCGCAGAGGCTCGCCGGGAGGGTAGGCGGACGGGCCGTTCCATTCGGGGAGGTGGCCGCAGAGCTTCCGGACGTGGACGTGATCGTAAGCTCCACGGGCGCCGGGGAGTGGGTTGTCGGCAGCGCGGAGGTGGAGGCGGCGCTCAAGATGCGCGAGGAGCCGCTCTTCTTCGTGGACATCGCGGTGCCGCGGGACATAGATCCGGTCGTGCAGACCATCGAGCGAGCCTTCCTCTACGACATAGACGACCTGCAGACCGTCGTGGAGCGCAACGCCGACGGGCGGGCCGAGGCGGCGGAGAGGGCCGAGGACATGATCGAGCCGGAGGTCATGGGGTTCATGGGCTGGGTCAGCACCCTGCATGTGGTGCCTCTGATCCGTGAGCTCAGGGACGGGGCCGAGCAGATCCGGCGCCATGAGGTCGCCCGTGCGCTGGCGAAGATGGACCTCTCTCCTGCGGAGGTGGAGGCTGTCGAGCGCATGAGCCGCGCCCTGATGAACAAGCTCCTCCACGGCCCGATCGCCGAGATAAAGGCTCGCGCCGAGGCGGGGCACCCTATGCGCGGCGCCGAGATCCAGCGCCGCCTTCCGGCCCTCGAGGGGCTCGGGATCGCGCTGCACCACCGCCACGAGCCTCGATGACCGGAGACGTACCCGTGGTCCTCGGCACCCGCGGGTCGAAGCTGGCCCTCGCCCAGTCCGAGGCGTGTGCCGCAAGGCTTAGGGCGGCGGGCGTACCCGTGGAGATACGCATCGTAAAGACGACGAGCGATCACCACCCGGAGACCCCGCTCTCCGTGATAGACCGGCGCGACGTCTTTACCCGCCAGCTCGACGAGGCCCTGATCGCCGGGGAGATAGACCTGGCCGTTCACTCCCTCAAGGACGTCCCGACCGAGCCGCCGGAGGGCATCGCCATCGCCGCGATAACCGAGCGCCAAGACCCCTCGGACGCTCTCGTCTCCGGCGCGCGCCACGACCTGGACTCTCTGCCGGAGGGGGCTGTGGTCGCCACCTCGAGCCTCAGGCGTCGGGCCCAGCTCCTGCATCGCCGCCCGGACCTGCGCGTCGTGGAGATTAGGGGCAACGTGGACACGCGCGTACGCAAGATGCGCGCCGGGGAGGCGGATGCGATCGTCCTCGCCCGCGCCGGGCTCCTGCGCCTGGGCCTCGAAGCCCTCCACACGGTCATCCCGCCGGAGGAGATGCTGCCCGCCGTCGGGCAGGGCGCTCTGGCCGTCGCGATGCTCGGGGACCACCCGCTGCGCGGGCGGGTCCGCGAGGTGCTGAACCACGGAGAGAGCGAGAAGGCCATCCTCGCCGAGCGAGCGATGCTCCGGTCTCTCGAGGGCGGTTGCCGCGTGCCAGTGGGCGCGCTCGGGACGGTGGAGGGGAGCCGCGTCCGACTGCGGGGCCTGGTGGCCTCTCCGGACGGTGCCCTGGAGTACCGGGGGGAGGCCGTGGGAGCGGAGCCGGAGGAGGTCGGCGGACGGCTGGCGCGGGAGCTGCTGGAGCAGGGGGCGGCGCTCGTGCTGGACGAGGTGCGGCGGGTGAGGAGCCGGTGATCTACCTCGTCGGCGGCGGTCCGGGAGACCCGGGCCTCTTCACGGTGAAGGGCGTGCGGTGCCTGCGGGAGGCAGACGCCGTCGTCTACGACCGTCTCGCGCCGGAGGCCCTGCTCGCCCACGCGCCTCCGGAGGCGGAGCGGATCTACGTCGGCAAGAGGCCGGGCAGACCCACGATGCCGCAGGAGGAGATAAACGATCTGCTCGTGCGCCTCGGGCGCGAGGGCAAGACGGTCGTACGCCTGAAGGGCGGCGACCCGTACATCTTCGGGCGCGGCGGCGAGGAGGCGCTCGCGCTCTTGGAGGCCGGACTCCCCTTCGAGGTCGTCCCCGGCGTGACGAGCGGGGTCGCGGCCCCGGCCTACGCGGGCATCCCGGTGACGCACCGGGGGCTAGCCGCGAGCGTCGCCTTCGTCACCGGCCACGAGGACCCCACGAAGGGCCGCACCGACGTGGACTGGGGGCGGGTGGCGAACGGGGCCGACACGCTCGTGCTCTACATGGGCGTCGGGCGGCTGCGCGAGATCTCCGCCTCCATCGTCGCCGCCGGAAGGAGCCCCGAGACCCCGGTCGCCGTCGTCCGGTGGGGGACGGTCCCCGAGCAGCGCACCGTCACCGGCACCCTCGCCGACATCGCGGAGAGGGTCGAAGAGGCCGGGCTCGGACCGCCGGCGATCACGGTCGTAGGGGACGTGGTCACCCTGCGAGAGAAGGGGCTCGACTGGTACGAGCGGCGCCCGCTCTTCGGGAGACGGATCGTCGTCACGCGGGCGCGGGCGCAGGCCGGGGAACTCTCAGCGGAGCTGGGGCGGCTCGGAGCCGAGGTCCTGGAGTTCCCGACGATCGAGATAAGGCCGCCGGAGGACTTCGGGCCGCTCGACGCCGCGATACGGGACCTCGACTCGTTCGACTGGATCGTCTTCACCAGCGTCAACGGCGTGGAGGCGTTTCTGGAGCGCCTCGCGCATCACGGCCTCGACGTGCGGGCGCTCCCGCGGGACGCGAAGATAGCCGCCATAGGACCCGCGACGGCGGAGAGGATACGGGTCGCGGGCCTTCGCGTGGACGTGGTGCCGGGGGAGTACCGGGCAGAGGCACTCATCGAGTCCGTGACGGGCGAGTCTCTGCGCGGGAAGAGGGTCCTCATCCCGCGGGCGAAGGTCGCGCGAGAGGTGCTCCCGGAGCGGCTGCGCGAGGCCGGCGCCGAGGTCGTCGTCCCTCCCGCCTACGAATCCGTGCCTGCGGCGGAGGGCGCCGGGGAGCTGGAGAGGCGGCTTCTGGCGGGCGAGGTGGACTGCGTAACCTTCACCGCCAGCTCGACCGTGGAGAACTTCGCGCGGGCGTTCGGGGAGGGAGAGGCGGCGCGGTTGCTCTCCCGGACGCGGGTGGCGTGCATCGGGCCGATCACGGCGCACACCGCGCGCGCCTGCGGCATCGAGCCCGACGTCGAGGCGGGAGAGTACACTATACCCGGGCTGGTTGAAGCGGTCGTGGACCTCTTCGCCGCGGACCCGGCAAGGAGAGGTGATTAGCATGGCATTCCCCCGGCAGAGAATGAGACGGACGCGGCGCACGGCGCCGCTGCGGAGCCTGGTGCGCGAGACGCGGCTCTCCCCGGAAGACTTCGTCTACCCGCTCTTCGTCACCGTCGGGGAGGACGTGAAGACCCCCGTCGCCTCGATGCCCGGTGTCTTCCAGCTCTCCATAAACAACGCCGTAGCGGAGGCGAGGAGGGCGCACTCCTTGGGAATACCGGCGGTGCTTCTCTTCGGCGTTCCGGACGAGAAAGACGAGGCCGCCAGCGGCGCCTACGACCCGGAGGGGGTCGTGCAGCTCGCGGTGCGCGCCATAAAGGACGCGGTGCCCGATCTCGTCGTCATCACCGACGTCTGCCTCTGCGAGTACACGAGCCACGGGCATTGCGGGGTCGTGCAGAAGGACACCGGCGAGGTGATGAACGACGTCAGCCTGGAGCTTCTGGCCCGGACCGCCGCCTCACAGGCGGAGGCAGGGGCGGACATCGTCGCGCCCTCGGACATGATGGACGGCCGGGTCGCAGCCATCCGGTCCGAGCTCGACCGCGAGGGCCACGAGCACGTCCCGGTGATGTCCTACGCCGCGAAGTACGCCTCCGCGTTCTACGGGCCGTTCCGCGAGGCCGCCGAGAGCGCGCCCGCCTTCGGCGACCGGAGAAGCTACCAGATGGACCCCGCCAACGCCCGCGAGGCGCTCAGGGAGGTCGCCCTCGACGTCGAGGAGGGGGCGGACATGATCATCGTCAAGCCCGCGCTCCCCTACCTGGACGTGCTGCGTCGGGTACGCGAGGCAACGGAGTTGCCGGTCGCCGCCTACAATGTCAGCGGCGAGTTCGCCATGATAAAGGCCGCCGCCCGGAACGGCTGGCTCGACGAGAGGACCGCCGTTCTGGAGGCGATGACCGGCATAAAGCGGGCGGGGGCGGACATGATTATCAGCTACCACGCCCCGGACGTGGCGCGCTGGCTGAGCGCGTAACTCCAATCCTGGTTAGCTGGCGGAGCTGCGGGCGGCGCTCGCCGGGCGGACCGGGATCGGGAACCCGAATCGTGGTAGCGCGTACGTTTCTCCGGCGACGGGTGCAATAAACTATCCATGGAGCGTTCGAAAGGAGCTTTGAGCCATTGCGTGGCAGCGATAAGAGCGTAGACCCGAGAACGGTGCTGGCCCTTGACCGCTCGGCCCGTCTCATGGAGCGGGCGCTGAAGCGGATTCCGGGCGGGGTCAACAGCCCGGTGCGTGCGTTTCGGGCTGTGGGAGGCTCCCCGCTCTTCATGGACCGTGGCGAGGGTTCGCTGATCTTCGACGCCGACGGCAACTCCTACCTGGACTACGTTATGAGCTACGGCCCGCTCATCCTCGGCCACGCCCACCCGGAGGTCGTCGGAGCCATAGAGCGGGCGACCCGCAGGGGTACTACCTTCGGGGCGCCGACGGAGCTGGAGGTAGAGATGGCCGAGCTCGTCTGCGATCTCGTCCCCTCCGTAGAGGTGGTGCGGATGGTCAACTCCGGCACCGAGGCGACGATGAGCGCCGTCCGGCTCGCTCGCGGCTACACGGGCCGCGAGAAGATCCTCAAGTTTGACGGCAACTACCACGGCCATGGCGACGCCCTGCTCGCCTCCGCGGGCTCCGGCGTCGCTACCCTTGGCCTCCCCGATAGCCCGGGCGTGACGCGGGGCGCCGCGAAGGACACCGCCGTCCTGCCGTACAACGACCTGGGCGCCGTCGAAGGGCTCTTCGCCGAGCGC
Organism: Actinomycetota bacterium; assembly: GCA_040757515.1. Lineage (GTDB taxonomy): Bacteria > Actinomycetota > Rubrobacteria > Rubrobacterales > Rubrobacteraceae > JBFLXF01. The sequence goes on along the minus strand of JBFLXF010000043.1, from coordinate 2,400 downwards.
GGCGAGGAGTTCGCCGCCGTCATCCTGGAGCCGGTCGCGGGCAACATGGGCTGCGTGCCGCCCGCAGAGGGCTACCTGGAGGGGCTGCGGCGACTCTGCGACGAGTATGGGATCGTCCTGATCTTCGACGAGGTCATGACCGGCTTCCGGCTCGCGCGCGGCGGGGCGCAGGAGCGCTACGGCGTCACGCCGGACCTGACCACTTTAGGCAAGGTCATCGGCGGCGGGCTCCCGGTCGGGGCCTACGGGGGGAGGCGCGAGATCATGGAACTCGTCGCCCCCTCCGGGCCGGTCTACCAGGCCGGGACCCTCTCGGGGAACCCGCTCGCCATGTCCGCCGGGCTCACGACCCTGCGCGCCACCGGGGAGGCCGGCTTCTACGAGCGGCTCGAGGAGCTCGGCGAGCGCTGGAGGAGCGGGATGGAGGCCGTCGCATCCGAGGGCGAGGTGCCCTGCACCATCAATCAGGTCGGCTCGATGGTGAGCATCTTCTTCACGGAGGGGCCTGTCACGGACTTCGCCTCCGCCGCCGGGTCCGACCTCGAGGCGTTCAAGGACTTCTTCTGGCACATGCTGAGTCGCGGCGTCTATCTCGCGCCGAGCCAGTATGAGGCGGGGTTCATCTCGACCGCGCACACCGACGAGGACCTGGACAAGACCTTCGAAGCCGCCCGCGAGTGGTTCGCAGGGAGGAGCCGCGGCTAGATGGGCCGCCGCACGCCGCAGGCATCGCTCAAGCGCATCTTCCTCGACGCGGCGGCTAAACTGCCGGAGGACGACGGGCGTGCCGCCGTCGTCGGGGAGGCCCTGGATCATCTCCAGAAGGGGTTCGACTCCCACTATGCCGCAGGTGAGGCGAGCGACGACGACATCCTGATCGGGGACAACTCCTACGCCTGGGCGGTCGAGACGATAGCCCGGCTCGACGAGCCGCGCTTTGTGGCAGTGGCGAGCCGCATGATCCGGGACGGCGCCGGCCGAGTCGCGAGCGGCGGCGCTGTAGACCTGGAGCTCTGGATCGCGCACCTCGCCCGCCTGCTCGACATCATCTCAGGCGAGGGCTACAGACGCTCGGAGGAGAGAATCCGGGTCGCCGCAAGCGGGGGCACGTGAGTCAGAGACTCCCTACCGGAGAGGAGCGCTCGCGACTTGTGCGGGAGATGTTCGACCGCATCGCGGGCCGCTACGAACTCCTGAACACCGTGATGACCGCCGGTCTGCACCACCTCTGGAGCCGGGAGGTAGTCCGCGCGACGGGGCTCGGTCCTGGAGACCAGGCGCTCGATCTGGCGTGCGGCACCGGCAGCCTCACGCGTGAGCTGGCGAAGCGGGTCGGCCCGGGCGGGCACGTGCTCGGGATAGATTTCTCCGGGGAGATGCTCCGGTTAGCAGAGGAGCGGCCCCTGCCGAACGTCGAATACCGGCTCGGGGACGCCACGGACCTCGAAGGTGTGCCTTCCGGTCACTTCGACGCCGCCACGATAGCCTACGGGGCGAGAAACATCCCGGACCTCGACGCGCTCTTCTCGGAGATGGCGCGCTGCGTGAGACCGGGCGGGAGAGTAGTGTGTCTGGAGATAGCCCGTCCGAAGGGAAGGCTCTCCTCCGCGTTCTACGGACTCTGGTTCGACCGTATCGTGCCGCGGCTCGGTGCACTGATCTCCGGCGACTCCTGGGCCTACTCGTACCTGCCTGAATCAGTGAGAGAGTTCGTGGCGCCGGAAGAATTGTCTGCCATAATGGAGCGTAATGGACTACAAGGCGTTACATGGCGCGCCCTCGCGGGCGGCATCATCACCCTCCACCGCGGAATCCGGTAGCTTCGCGCATGGTGCCCGGAGCTTGCGCTCCGCCCTGCCGGAGAGCGTCTTCGAGCTAGTGGATGAGGTCGAGGGAAGGCTCTCTGAGGTGGCGCGCCGGGCGCCGGGACCGCTCGTGAAGCCTGCGCTGGAGGCCCTCACGAGCGGAGGCAAGCGGCTGAGGCCGCTCCTGCTCATCCTGAGCGCTAACCTGGGCGAGCCGGAGCGGGAGGAACTGCTGCGGGTCGCGACTGCGGTCGAGGTGCTGCACACGGCGACCCTGATTCACGACGACATCGTGGACCGGGCCGAGAACCGGCGAGGGTTGCCCACGACCGTTGCGAGGTACGGGCGCGAGATCGCGGTCGCAACCGGTGACTACCTCTTCGCCGAGACGTTCTACGATCTGGCGAGCATCGGGAATCCGCGCCTGATCCGGGCCTTCTCCGAGGCTTCTGAGGGACTGGCCTCCGGGGAGCTTGAGCAGTACCGGGCGAGCGGTGCCGAGGTGGACGTGGAGGCGTACCTGGAGCACATAAAGAAGAAGACCGCCGGCCTCTTCAGGGCGGCGTGCGTCGCGGGCGGGACTCTGGGCGGCCTC
>JBFLXF010000042.1:0-9243 GCA_040757515.1 Actinomycetota bacterium | reverse complement strand
AGCAGCCCGCGGCACAGCCCCGCGTTGCCTTCGATGCTCACACGCACGGTCCTCGCGAACCGCAGGTGCTCCACGACCGCCGTCTCCGGCACCCTCTTCCCATCCGGGTCCACGATCAGGGGGGCGTCCGCCGAGACGTCGAGTCCCAGCTCCGCCCGGCGCTCGAGGTACGTCCCGAACTCCTCGCTTTCCGGCACCTCCCCGAGGCGCATTCTCGCCAGCTCCAGCGGCGTGCGGCCACCTGCGAGCAGCGCCCTGCACAGCTGCTCCTGCCGGCTGACAAACGACTTGCGCCGGAAGGTGTCGCGCAGTTCTTCGAGATCGGGACCCTCGGTCTCGCCGGGGAAGGCTTCGTCGAAGCCGCTACCGGCGTTCACGCTGGCGTTCAGCTCGCCGGAGGCGTAGTGGTCGTCGAGTACGACCTGTGCCCGCCCGACTCCGGGAACGGAGAGCACCGCCTCCCGGGCGTCGGCGACCATCAGGTAGGCGAAGTTCGGTGCGCAGAAGTAGGTCGGGAGCCGCAGCGTCACAGACACGATCCCATCTTCTATATTCAGGGCCGAGACGAAGCCGAGGTCGGTGATGGGTTCGTCGAGCTCGGGATCCCGGACGCCCGAGAGGGCGCCCAGGACCTCCTGGCGGTCGATCATCGCTCTGTGGCCGGCTTCTCTTCGACGTCGAAGCCGGTGCCCGCGGGTGCGGCCTGCATCTCCTCGGGGACCTCGATGTCGTAGAGCCTCGCGGCGTTGAGGCCGAGGATGTTCCGCTTTATGTCCGTCGTGATCGGCTCGTAGTCCGAGAACTCCGGGTCGTCAGGATACTCGAAGTCCACGAACATCTCGACGAGCCACTTCGGCTGCCAGAGCGCGTAGTCGCTGGCGAAGAGCAGCCTGTCGTCGCCGAGCCAGTAGAGGAGCTCGCCGATTATCTGGGCGAAGTAGCGCGGCTTGGCGTGGATGAACGGCATCGCTACCGCCAATCCCCCGTAGACGTTCGGCTCCTGCGTCCCGATCCAGCAGAAGTCCTCCAGCCGCGGCAACCCCACGTGCTCGACGATGAAGTTGAGCTCCGGGTACATCGAGGCGACGCGGTCCACGTCGGCGACATCGAAGGCGTCGCGGTTCAGAGGCCAGATCGTCGGTCCCTTGTGGACATGAATGTTCTTCACGCCGAGCTCCACGCACTTGTCCAGGTGCTTCAAGGACCAGTAGTCGTCGAGCTGCCAGCCTCTCGAGTCGCCGCGCCACTCGGCGGTGTAGAGCTTTATGCCCTTCCAGCCCTGCTCCCTGACCTGCCGCTCGAAGATCTCGAGTCCTTTCTGCTCATATCTCGGGTCGTAGGACCCGTTGACTATGAACTTGTCCGGGTGCTTGTCCTTGAGGATGGAGTTGCGCTCGGCGGTATTGAAGCCGTCGTCATAGAAGTCCGTCAGGTAGGTGGACTGGAAGATGGCAACGTCTACGTACCCGACCTCGAAGAGATCGTGCATCAGATCCTCTTCGGAGTACTTGCGGTACTTGTCGAAGGGCCAGACGTACTCCCCGGGGGAGAGGTTCTTGTGGTAGTCGTAGAAGCACTTGATGAACCCCTCGCCGTACTTGTTCGTGGTGTTCTCCGGGCTCGCGTCCCAATAGTGGATGTGCCCGTCCACCACGAAGTACTTCTCGCCGTCTTTCTCGTACACGGTCGTTCCTTTCCCCACGCTACTCGGTTACCCAGCTTCTGCCTGGTAGGGATGTACCCTCGCCATCACCCCCTGTCTGCGAGTGGGCGGCCCGCCCGCTCGATTCCCGGTTTCCGCCTTTCCAGACCACAATATATCCCGTAACGCCGCCCGGCCAAAGCGCTGCCGGTTGCTTTTCGCACATGGTTGGAAAAACCGCGGCCTCCGGCCCACTGGCGGCCACGGGTGCGTGCGCTCGCGAGGGGATAGAATCTGCGGGAGAGGTTTTTCGGGGGACTGGAGGAGCGGTTTGAGGTTTGAGAGGCATCTTGAGTCGGGCGGTGCGCGGTTCGGGAGTGCTCGGCGGGTCTTCAGGATCCTGGATCTCGTGGGGCGGCGGGAGGGGATTACGGCGAAGGCGCTCGCCCGGGAGCTCGGGGTGAGTCTCTCGACATGCTACCATCTGATCAACATCCTCCTGCAGGAGGGATACCTGGAGAAAGTCGCTCCCCGCAAGGGTTACAGGCTCGGACCGGCGGTCCCGGCGCTCTACGAGCGGTGGTCGAGGACGGACCTGAGCTCGACGGTGGAGCCCGTGCTCGGGGAGCTCGCCGCCCGGTCCGGGCGGCCCGTTTACCTGGGACTTCTCTCCGGCGGGGATCTCGAGGTCGCGGACGCCAGGCTCCCCCCGGGTGCGCCGCCGGTGGGCGTCGGGCGCGGGCTGCGCGGCGCGGCGCACGCGCTGGCGCTCGGCAAGGTGCTCGCCGCCGGCGACCGGGGTGCCGTCCTGGAGCGCGCCAAGGACTTCTGTCTCGAGGCCTTCACGCCGAGGACCATCGTTCTCCAGCATCTGCTCGAGGCGGAACTGGAGCGGGTGCGGGCTCGCGGCTACGCCACGGATATCGAGGAGTTTGCGGAAAACCTCTGCTGCGTGGCGGCCCCTATCCTGGGCCGGGACGGCGAGGTGGAGGGGGCCGTGGGTATCTCCACCTCGGCCCGCCGCTTCCCCGCCGAGGCGCGCTCGCTGACGCGCCTGGTCCTGTGGGCATCCGGGGAGGCGTCCAGGCTCGTGCGCCGCGAGGATATCGGGGCGTGAGGGCCTCCGTGCTCTAGGCGGCCCCCGCGAGCTTGCTGCGCGTCTCCTCGGGGTCCATGCCGTGCAGCCGCAGGAGATTCTCGCCCAGGATCTTACGCTTGGCCCTCTCGGTGAGTTGCGGATATCCGTAGCCCTCGACCAGGTCCTGCGGTATCTCGAACTCCCAGAAGGCCTTGAGCGCCCACCTGGGGTGCCAGATCGGGGTCTCTGAGCCGTAGATGATCTTGTCTTCCCCGCACCAGAACAGGAGCTTCCCGAGCCACTCGGCGAACTGCCTCGGCGAGCGCACGACGAAGTTGACGGTCGCCGCGAGCGATGCGTAGAGGTTAGGGAAGCGCACTAGCTGCCAGCAGGTCTCGTCTATGAACGGCAGCCCGACGTGGAAGATGACGAAGTTGATGTCGGGGAAGTTGGCCGCCGCCCCGTCCATGTCCCAAGTCTGGGTCGCCTCGACCGGCTGCGGCCCCAAAGGGACGCCCTTGTGCACCCCGATGAGGTTGACGCCGAGCTCGAGGGCCTTCTCGTAGACGGGGAAGGCCACTTTCGGGTCGTCCATGCGCCAGGGAAAAGGCGAGCCGTAGTCGTAGCGGACATTGTAGAACTTGAAGGCTCTGGCCCCGTACTCCTTGACCTGCACCTCCATGAGCTCGAGCGCTTTCTTGCCCTCCAGCGGGTTGACGGTCCCCCAGAAGACCGTGCGGTCGGGGTTCTGACGGGCGAGCTCCGCGCACCTCTCCCACGGCGAGAGCCCGTCGTGAAAGAGATCTGTGAGCGGCAGCGGCATCGCGACGAGCATGTCGGTGTCAGACTCGTCGAAGACCATGCGCCCGATCTCCTCGATGCTCCACTCCTTGAGGAACTCGTCGGCGGCGAGCTTGGGTTCGCTCTCCGGTGTCAGGACGTTGTGGAAGGCGTAGAGGTGCTGGCGGAACATCTCGCCGCCGCTCCCGATGGCGTTCTCCGCCGAGAAGTTGAACGGGTGCGCAACGCAGTCGAAGACGAAGACGTCGTCCCGGATCATGGCCTACCTCCCTCGCGCAGACGGGCCTCTCGCAGCGGCATGAGCCTCTCCAATGGCAGCCGCAGCTTCTCCTTCGCTTCTTCGCTCATCCTCCGTGGGGTCCATGCCGGGTCCCACACGACCTCGACGTCCACCTCCTTCACCCCCGGAAGCGCGCCGACCTTCTCCCTGACCATCTCCAGCAGCCGCGCAACGAACGGGCACCATCCGCTGGTGAGCAGCATCTCGATCCTCACGGATCCGCCGTCAACTCGGACCCGCTCGATCAGACCCATGTCCACGACGCTGATCCGTCGTTCCTCGCAGCACGGGTCGTAGCACTCCTCGAGCGCCCTCATCACCGCTGCTCTACCGGACAACCCTTCGGCCACCCTCACCCGTAACCTCCTCTGCCGACATCCCACTACCGAAGCAACAAGTATTGCATGTTACGCCCGATAGCGACCCGGTGCAATCCGCGTGACCCCGCGCCCTTCCTGCGATATACTCTGCGCCCGTAACGGGCCGACGTAGCTCAGCAGGTAGAGCAGCTCACTCGTAATGAGCAGGTCAGCGGTTCGAGTCCGCTCGTCGGCTCTCTTATTTTCTTTACTTTTGCAGGGAAAACGCGAGGCTAAGAAGGGGCCTCGACATAGCACCGGGGCTAATTTACTGCAACCGTACTGCAACCCATAGCTGGGGTGTTCACCTGGTCTTACGATTAGTGGGTTGCGGCACTCGTGGACGATAGAATAAAAGGGTAGTGTTCGGTGCAAAACATCCTGGCCTTGCGCAACTGCGTGATGCCGTGGCGGTCTTCGATCCCTTAGACTTAGCGGCTAGGGCTGCTGGGCTACAGCTCGTGCCCGAGAACGTTGATCGTTTAGTGAGATTATATGGCGCAGTTGGGATAGCAGCGACTATTACACTTTCAGCTGGACTTTGGCCATTCAGGCTGCGTAGCAGAGCGCATCGGTTAGCCTTTCCATGAACTCCCGCGGGACTTTTACCGACTCGCCGTCCGCAGACGACCCGCAAAAAGTCCGCTCGGCAGCCCATAACTCTTTGCGCACCACCGCCAGAGCATCAGAGAAGGTCGGGTGGGGCTTGTTGTACCAGGCTTCTCTCCGGAGGGCCTCCACTCCTTTATTGGTCATGTGCTGATGGGCAGCGAGAGTGACCACAGAGAACAATCCCAATAGGGCAGGAGCGGTCCTTCTGATCGCCCTCTCCGACCACTGTCTCTGGGTCTCGAAGCCGAGGCGCTGGCGCACCTCTTGAAAAGTAGCCTCCATTTGCCATCTCCTCACAAACCAGGAGATGATCCGCTCGGGATCGGTATCGAGCTTGGTGCATAAAAGAGCCTGGGTCTCGAACTCTTCTTTAGGGTCACGGATCAGTACCCAGCGCAGGGGCACGGCAGGCAAGCCTGTGCTGTACCACACCGCCGTTGCCGAGATCACCTCGACGGTGCGCTCTTGGCCACTGTACCAGCCGCTGATCGTGATCGGCTCCCACTCGGTGTCGGGATCCTCGGCTACGACGGAGAGGTTCGGAAGTCGCTCACCCTTGATGCGAGGTCGTCCTATTTGACCGGGGTACCGTGGCGGGGCCGGCTCGTAGAGAGCAGCGTCCAAGCGCAGGCGAGTGAAGAAGGTAATCGGATTTGAGAGCCCCCGACATCGGTCGAGGAGCTTCAAGGAAGCGTAGGTGCTGTCGGCGACGGCTACTATCTCGCGCTCTGGGTACCAGCGCCTCACCAACATAAGAAGCTGCCAGGCCCATTCAGTGAGACTCTTGTGGCGCCCTCCGGCCTCTTTTGTGTAGCGCTCGGAAGGAGCCAAAGCCGACAGGAAGGGCAAGGCCCAAACCCGAGAGGCCCACCGAACCTCCGCCAAAAGCACCACGCACACCCACCTCAGGGCGCTCGTTTTGACGAAGTGGGAATGACTCGAGCGTACTGGGTCGCGATAGATGCCCTTGGCGGCGATCTTCTTACCTCGGCGTCGCTCCAGCGTCTCGTCGATGCCCACAACGAGCGGGCCATTTGGGACAAACGTCTCCACGAGCAATCCCAAAAGCACGCGGCTTGCCTCTTTGCTCGACCAGTTGGCGCGGCTCAGGACCCGATGGTAGCGGCAGAAGCGCCTCTCCTCTTGCAGGCCCACTGCTCTTAGGGCGGAAGCTACGGTCCTCTTTCCCGGAGCGAGAATCGCACCTGCCAAGAGCAACTGAACATGCTGGAAGACGCGTTCTGAGAAAAGTGGCGCGAAGGGTGCCAGCACCTGTACCATCGTGGTCGGTAGGGTACGCATATATCTCGATCACCTCTTTTGAGCGAGCTGGTGACGAGAACGTACCCTACCCCTTTCTCACTTACAAATGGCCAAAGTCCAGGCAAGCATCGCCGTCAAAGGACCGTCTTCGGGCGGCAAGACCTATCTGGTCGACCGGGTACTCTCCTTCTTCCCGGAGAGCGCCTACCATGCCCTGACCGCCATGAGCGAGCGCACCCTCGCCTACTCCGAGGAGCCCATAAAGCACCGCTTCCTGGTGATCTACGAGGCCGAAGGCATGTCCGGCGACTTCGCCACCTACCTCATGCGCTCCCTGCTCTCCGAAGGCAGGGTCCGCTACGAGACCGTCGAGAGCACCCCGCAGGGCATAAGGCCGCGCCTCATCGAGCGTGAGGGACCCACCGGACTGATCCTCACGACCACCGCCGTCAGGCTCCACCCCGAGAACGAGACCCGGCTCCTCTCCCTGACCGTCACCGACACCCGCGACCAGACCCGCAGCGTCATCCGCGCCCTGGCGAAGCGGGAGAAGGAGCCCCCCGACCTCTCACCCTGGCTCACTCTCCAGGAGTGGCTGGGTAGCGCCCAGGCCGAGCGTCGGGTCGTGATCCCCTACGCGGAGGATCTTGCTGAGCTGGTACCGCCCGTCGCCGTCCGCCTGCGCCGCGACTTCGGTGCCGTGCTCAACCTCATCCGCGCCCACGCTGTCCTGCACCAGGCGAGCCGTGAACGCGACGCAGAGGGCAACATCATCGCCGATCTGGACGACTACGCTGCGGTTCGCGAGCTGGTCGCCGACCTCATCTCCGAGGGCGTCGAGGCCACCGTCCCGAAGACCGTCCGCGAGACCGTAGAAGCGGCCAGACGCCTCCTTGAAGGCTCCGAGGGCGAACCCATCACCACAGCCGGCATCGCCAGGGAACTGAAGCTGGACAAGTCGGCGGCCTTGAGGCGCGTGCGCGCCGCCATAGACCGCGGCCACCTCAAGAACCTTGAGGACCGCAGGGGTAGGCCCGCCAGGATCGTTCTCGGTGACCCTCTCGCGGGGGAGGTCCAAGTGCTGCCGAGCGTCGAGAAGCTCCGCGGTTGCAGGGTTGCAGACAAACCCGAGGAGAGGGACACCCCCCTCCCACCTGCGCGACCTCCCAAAGACTCCGAAGGGACAACCCCGACGAACAACGGCCTGGTAAAGGGCAACCCGAGCGGCAGGAGGGTTCAGTTCACGCTATGAATGCCCCCATCACCGCCAGGAAAACACGAGCTTGTGCGAGAGAACAGCACAACCCTGCAACCCTCTTGCGTCCCCTCCGAACCTGCAGGGGAGGCAAACCAGGAGTGCCGCTGCACTCCTGGAAGAGATGCGACGGCGGGACGTGTGTCTCGAAGCCGACGGGCTCACGCTGCGTGTTGACGCGCCGGAGGCGGCCGTCACCGACGAATTGCGCCACACCCTACGCGAGCACAAGCGAGCCCTGATCCGGCACCTCGAACGGGAGCGCCGCAAGCTCGAAGAAGCGGACCGCCGCGGCCTGGTCATCAAGTGGGCGAAGGAGCCCGGCTACATCGCCCTCCACGGCCCCACAACCGGCGAGTGGCACGAGATTCTCTCCTCCGAGTGTCCACCGTGGGTTATCGAGGACGCCAGAGCGTACCGTCGGCGGGGGAAGACCGGAGCGTGAGCACCTACGCCGAGATGGCCCGCCGTCGCAAGCAGGCCCGCGTCCTGTACCTCAAGCTCCGCGCCCTGGGCCTGAATGTCCACGCCAGGCAAGACCCCGAAGGTCCGGCGGGCTACCGGGTCATTGTCGAGGACTTGCGCTCCCTCAACCCGGTCCACGCCGACCGCTTGGTGCGGTTGGTCCGGGACAATGAGGCCGGGCTGGTCGAAGTTATCCGCAACGAGTGGGATCCGGACCTCGTGGTGATCCGCCAGGAGGGCCACTGCCTGTGAGGAGCAAGACAGGTACCGGATGCCGTGGCCTCCCCTGATCCCATCTCCGTCTGCGTGTCCCGCGACCGCGAGTACGGTCTCATACTGACCCTGCGATACGCGTACGAGGGAAGGCCCCCGTCTTTGAAAAAGCGCAGCGGGATGGCGAAGGCCCTGCTGGCCGAGGCCCTGGACCATCTGGAGAAGGGGCAGCCCGTGGACCTCGGCTTCGCCGAAGACGCGGTACGTCGTGTCCGCACCGACAAGATGGGGGCGTGATCCCGGGCGGCAACGGGGACGCCTCCGTGTGTGAGAAACCTTATATAACCCGAGTTGCCCCCTACAAGCACTGAATGGAGAAAGCCAGCAGGAAGCAGACGATCTTCAGCTCGAAGCCTCTGGGCGTCACTGCGTGGATCTTCCTTGAGAACATGCGGCTCAACTCACCAAAGACCGTCTCGATGTACTGGCGGATGGGCTTACCCAAGAACTCCTGCCACGGAGGCATCGGCCGTTTGGAGTTCTTTTTGCGCTGGGCTTTGAGGTGCAGGCCGACTTCCTCCATAAGGTCCTCGTAGTCATAGTCGGTGTAACCCTTGTCGGCACAGATGATCGAGCCTTCGGGCAAGTCCAACGCCAGGTCCTTGAATACGCTCACGTCCGCTTCCGAACCGGCCGCCAAAGCAAACTCCACTGGCTCGCCCGCTTCCGTGATCACCAGATGCACCCGCAGACCGTAAAAGTAGCGCCGTTTGCTCGCGATGTAGCCGCGAAACGCTTCTCCGTGCTCTTGTGGAGGATAAAGTCGGCAACGGCGGATTCGGATGTTATCGCAGGCGGCCACCGCCAGGGAATCCACCGCGTAGGTTCCTTGGGCGTTGCGCCGCTTGAACACCCCGGCCAGCACCGAGAAGAGAGCCCGCCAGAGTTCAGGCTCGATGGCATGCAGGCGGCGGTTGAGGCGACTCTTGCTGATCGTGACGGGCACGTAGCCGTACTCGCGCAGGAACCGGCGGGAGCGCTCCACATTTCCGCCGAAGAAGGCGGCGGCCACCAGAGGGATGGTCATCACCTCAGCGGTAGACAAGCGGGCTTGGGGATCATGGTGGTGGCCGATGGCCTTCAAGAACTCGTCGCACAAGCAGTAGATGGTGGTTATGGTATCGTCCATTTCGTCCTCCCGGTTTGGAGAAGGTTTTAGGCGGCCTTCCGACCGGGAGGATATTGTCTGTCTCAGTAGGGGGCAACTTGGGTTAT
>JBFLXF010000041.1:0-9352 GCA_040757515.1 Actinomycetota bacterium | reverse complement strand
TTCGCGCCGGCGTGCGACACTTACGGGCGATGGGCGGCGGAGAGCAAACGCGCCGGGAAGAGCGGCTGCCGGAAGGGTACTTTCTGGAAGCGGGGGAGGGGAACCACCTCGTCCTGCGCCGGGCCGACGGGAGCGCCGTGGGGGTCTTCGCCCTCACGGCCCTCGGTCCGACGCCCGAGAGCATCCGCCTGGCCGCCGAGGAGGATTACCGGGTCATGGAGCGTCGGGGCAGAGAAGAAGGGGAGAGGGAAGGGCCGTCGTAGGCGGCCTCCTAGAGAGACCCTTGCAAAGATCTCGAGGCGCCCGAGGGCGACCGAAGAGTGGTTCGGTGCTCAGGCTGAAAGGACGAAGGCGAGCATCACGCGAGCGCAGCCTGGGATAGGGGGATGACCGGAAGGGGAGCGCCCCGTTACGTCCCTCACCCGCTCGGCGGCCCGATTCTCACCGCTCGCCGGGGTCGGAGATCAAAAAGATCTTCCTTTCGGTCAGGCGGACCCCGACTTTCCTGGCTCTCCTCCAGCGACTCGCGTAGGCCGGGTCGTCCTGGATGGCCGGGTCGAACCACACCGCCCAGCGCGTACGCCGCTGTCCTCCCCCTTCGGCCATCTCCTCCAGGACCCCTTCGTAAGCACGGAAGTCGCGTGGTCCCGGAAGGGGTTCGTGCCGCCCCTCTCTTGTTTTGCGATGGATGCGTCGTCTGGAGCGGAAAGATTGGATGCTGGAAGGGCTGGCCCCCAGGGCGCTGGCTATCCACCCGTCGTCCTTGCCTTCGTCGACCCACCGCCTTATGTCCGCCTCGTGCGGCCTCAACGAGACCCTGCGCTTCATCGCCACTCTCCGATCACCTCGCGTTCGCCGATCCGGTATCCTCCTAGGATAACGACGAGTTCCCGGGCGGCAAGACGCGGAAGGAAAAGGAGAGAGGTTGAGCGGGAGCCCCGCTGCTTCTTGGGGTGAGAGCCACTCCGTGCGTGAGCTTCTATCGTCTTCGGTTTTTGCGACGGCCATCCACCTTCCACGGGCGGCCGAAACGGGATAGTATGAACCGTCACGCGCGCCGAAGGCGGCCGCGGTGGGGAAGTCGGGGGCCTTTGTCGTTGCGCTGCGCCGTCCCCGTACGCGAGGTGAGGTGGGAACGATGTCGATGGACGCACCGACAAGGACCGGCGCCGGGCGGCCGGTACGCCCGTGCAGGTACTGGATGATAGCGAACCATCGTTGCGGCGAGATGGAGGTGCTGACCGAGGACCTCGACGGTCGCGGGGAGGCGCTCGTGGTCTTCCGCTTCGAGGAGGAGGCCGGGATGTTCCTCTGGCTTCGGGATTTGGGAGGCGGTTGGGAGGTCCGGGAGACCACGGCCGGGGAGCTCGTCTCCGTGCTCTACGGACCTTGCGCGAACGTCGGACGGATCGTCTTCGATCCTCTGCCGGGGATCGGGACCGGTGCGAGCGTCGACCTCGAGAGGATGGACCGGGAGGATTTCGCGCGGACCGTCATGGGTGACCGGGGCTTCGGCGCGGTCCTCTGAGTCCCTCGGTTCCTTGGCCGACATGGGTCAGAGCCGTCCCGCTCCGATAATTTCGCGGCCGGAGACCGCGGCGTGGTGGCGCCCGGAGGCGGTATCGAGGGCCTCCGTCCCTAGACGCCGGAGTGGGGGGCGGGGTAGGCGCAAAGAAGCGTCCTTTCTAGGATCCGTTCATCCGCTCCCGGAAAGGGACGCCTCCTGTCCGAGAAGAGGCCGTCCATCAGGCTCCTCTTGCTCCCTATGAACAAGTTACGGGCCGCCCGTACAGAAGGGGTGTCTCTGATCCTCCACAAGAGCGGTCTAGCACGTTTTATCGTGCAGAATTTCTCGTTCCGGCGAGCAATAGGGGGTCGTGAAAGCAGCTCAAGCGGCAGCGGTATAGCGACCGTTGGAGATGCGCTCGGAGGCTCGCGCGAAAGCAGCCGTGGGCACGCGCCTTGACGCGAGGGTTTATGTACGTTAAGAGGATGGTTGCCCGGTGTCCGGACTCCTCCTTTCCCACCTAATGACCCGAATGAAGGGCACCGGGCCACTTCGAGCACTCACTCTATAGCCTCGGTGCTCGCTGCAGAGCAGCGCTCGCCTCCGGGAGTCAGGTACGTGATCCTCGCGAACAGCGCGATACCGCCGACCGGGTGGGGGGCCAGGAAGTGCGCGGGTGTAAGCCTTCGTCGCGGTGAGTGGGCGGGATCGAGGAAGAGGTGTCTCTGGAGCGCCTTTCGACTCAGCGATCCGCCGGGAGCAACCTGAACAGTCTGTTGTTCGACCCTCTCAGGACGCGGAAATGGCGTTCGTCCAGGGTTAGGATGTCTAATGTGTCGTGGCGTTCGGCCAGCACCACGTTCGCCGCGTCGGCCAAGCCTACGTTCTGATCGCCGTAGCGCTCGATGACATCGGCGGCGCTGTCCAGGTCGTCGGGGCCGAAAGGCTCGAGTCGGTAGGCGCCGCCCGCGACGTCCCTCAAGACCCGCAACGCCACGTCCGGCCGCCCTTCTCTTTCGGAGAGCAGGTAGTCCACCTCGGCGAGTACGAACGGCGAGACCACGAGCCGGGCCTCCTCCTCTCTGAGCTCGTCGAGCAGCGCCCTCGTTGCCTCGTGCTGGACGGAACGAGCGTTCACGGCGGCGATCATGCCGCTGGTGTCCACCACCACGAAAGTCAATGCTCGCCGAACGCGGGCTTATCCGGAGCACCGGCCAGGGCTTCTTCGTCCCTCCGTGCCAGCGTGGGGTTCCCATCGTAGAGCGGATACCGGGGCCAGGGCCTCTCCGCGGAGCCCTCGCGGGCCCGTTCGCGAGGGGCTTCTTCTGGGGCCAGGTACCCCCGCTCGGCCAGGTAGGCCCGCAGCGCGGCCTGCATCACGGCGGAGATGCCCGGTGGGATCTCCGCGTCCCGCCGGTAGGCCTCCAGAGCGCTCTCCAACTCGTCCGGGATGGTGACCGTCGCTCTCTTCATGTCCTAAACATATCACGCAGATGTAGCTGATGCGAGTGATGCACTAGATGGGCGCTATGTGAGACTGGATAGTAGAAGATTTTTGACTGCCAGGCCGATGCTGAGCAGCCTGTTACATCTTTTTGCAACCAACGCGCGTTGGGGATCCTGCGGGCGTTTAGATACGTGCAAAGCGTGCTGCTCGCTCCGCGGGGATATCCCATCGGTCCGGCACAGCCCACGCTCGCACTCCGGTATACCGGTAAACCGGATAACGCCCGCGGTTGGGTGGAGAAGAACCGAGACGCGCCGAGGTGAAGTCCTGAGGCGACGATACTTATAATACTCCCCTTCTCACAGCTAAGCAAATAGAACAGCAACACAAAACAGGACCAAGAAACAGCTAAGGTCAAAGAACAGCCCAAAAGGCCAAGAAGGAAAGCGCGGGAAAGAGCCCGAAGGTACCACAAAACACACCACGCCACGGGCGCGGCAATGAGACTCGCCGGATCCGATCGCCCGATCGAGTGTATTATGCACATCACTGCGCCGCCGGGCCGGCGAGACGCCGCTCACGAGGCGCGGGACTCGCGGCCGACGACGACGCGCACGGTGGCGGTGGGGGAGGAGAGATGCTCTCGCAGGGCCTTGTCGAGGAGGTTGGCGAAGCGGGTCTGGATGTACTCCTTGGCGAAGGGGTTGGGAGCAGCGAGGACCAGGGCGTCGTCTTCGAGGGCGGTGGGGAAAATGGAGGAGAGCCAGACCTCGAGGGAAGCGTCCTCTATCTCGCGCGAGGCAGCCTCGACCACGGCGTCCCAGACCTGTTGGGCCCGCGGGTCTCGCTGCGCGGCGGGGGCGGGCTCGACGGTGTCCTCGCTCGGGGGCTCGAGGCGGGGCGAGGATTCGTCCTCGGAGGGCTCGAAGAGGGCGGGCGGAAGATCCAGGTCGTAGCCGTTCTCTATGGCCTTACGCAACCAGCCGGCGGGGTTGCGGAGGTTCTTCTGGTAGGGGAGGGCCTCCACGTAGTGCATGGTGCGTGCGGTGCCATAGGAGGCCACTATCTCCTCGGCCGCGTCGCGGGCCATGCCCTCGGCGACGAGGCGCTGGACGCAGAAGACCTCCTCGCCGGTCGGCTGGCGGAGGACGGCCGCGGAGCGGCGGGCGTGGAAGCTCTCGGTGATCTCGTAAACGACGTACTCCACGCCGTTGGCCTTGCGGTAGACGACCCGCTCGAGGAAGCCCTTGGAGATGAGCTCCTCGTGCGCCGGCTGCAGCTTCTCCTTGATCTTGGAGGCGTACTTGTAGTCGCTCAGGGGGATGCGCTCCTTAAGCGAGAAGATCTCCACCTCCCACAGCCGCCGGCCGCCGCGCTTCTTGTCGATCAGGCGGTAGAGCCGCTTGGCGATCGGGCTCGAAAGCGACCAGTAGAACTTGGCGTCGATGTTCTTGAGGTAGTTGGCCTTGTACGAGTCCACGAAGTACTGGCTCAGGTGAACGCGGTTGCGATCCTTCCGCTCACCCGCCGGCCCCTCGTACTCGGAGAGCTTGACCTCCGTAAGCAGGCTGAACGTGTCCGTGATGTAGGCCTTCCTGCCCTTGTGGTAGAAGGCGTTCCTGCTCTCGATGGTGGTCGTGGCGAGCCGTTGCAGGGACTCCCTCACCTGCTGGTATTCCCTGCCCGAGTGGCGCTTGCCCATGAGCTCGACCAGCTCGTATATCGAGAAGCTCACCCACCCGTCCTCCGGGAGCCCCCTGTTGTCTATGAGCTGCAGCAGCGCCACGTATACGTCCTGGTCGTACCGGCCGGGCAACCCCCGCCCGTGCGCCGCTCGCACGACCCACGACTGCTGCAAGACGTTGCCATCCCTGGTGCGCAGCTCGTTCTCGTACTGCAGGATCCCCGTCCCGGCGTTCCGGTCGCCGACCCGGAAGTACGGGTGCTCCTCGAAGTTGCCCTCGGCGGGGACAACGGCCTTCGTTCGCTCCCTGCGGGCGTTAGCTACCCTCGCCATAGGCCCAAGAATCCTCCCCAGATGCCTCCTTCTGTTGTTGGGAACAAAACACCATCAACAAACAGTTGTCTAACAGGAGAGAGACCGTGAACGCGAAAAACCCCGATTTTGCAGGTAAAACGCGAAGAAAATTTCCTTAGTTACACAGCAATATTTCCTTAGTTACACAGTATCCTTCCCCGGAGACACAGTAGTATTTCCCTGGGCACACAGTACCGCTTCCTTAGTTGCACGGTACCTCGAGAACGGCGGGTAGTGTGTATCTAAGGAAGCGCCGGGGGAGCGGGCGCCGCCCGGTCGCGGGCGATGATTTCCTTAGTTACACAGTAAGAAACGCACCGTAGCCTGCGGTAACGGTTTAGGGTCGGCCGGCTTTCCGGCCCGCGAGGGGGAGGGAAAAGCGCCGCAAAACGAGCCTCACAAGGGCCGAAAGCACGCCGCACAGGCCGAATATTTCGCGCAGGACGCGGCTTGCACCATGCGACGCCGGGGACCACGCATCTTTACCTGCATCGCAGGTTTAGACTGGGGCGTGGGCCACGGAGGGCTGCGGGCGCGTGTACGATTGAGGGGTCGCGGGCTGATGCTCTCTTCCTTAGTTACACAGTATCGGGCGGTGATCCGGCGCCGACGGCGCCGGGGAGGGGGAGGGATACTTCCTTAGTTACACAGTAGAGCTTCCTCAGTTACACACTACTTGCGGCTGGCGGACGGATGCGCCGGGGGAAATTGGCTGCTACGCGCGAAGAACTTGCCTTGAAGCGCGGCAAAGGGGTTCGTGTGGGCCGTTCGCGAGCAAGGCTTGGCCGGACAGGAGCTGTGATTCGACGCTGGAGCGCGCCGGTCCGGGATCCGCGCGGCGGATACTGTGCTTGCGGGGAAGACGCCCCGCCGCTGGGTGGTGGACCAGATTCCGGGAGTCGGGTCAGGCCCTCTTCGAATCCAGCGAGCAATGGAGGAAGGGCTGGAAGGAGATCTACGGGAGGACCGGGATGCTCCACGTTCTGGCCAGGGAGGACGGTGAGGCTCGGGATCTACAAGCAGTGTCGCTACCTGGAGAAGAAGGGGTGCCGTCGGTGGCGATGTTCGCGCGACGGGAGGAGTGTACGAGCGCTTTAGCCTGCAGCCGCTAAAAGAGGGGGGTGATGAAGGCGACCCGGTCGCGCTTCGCTTCCGTGAAGCCGGGGTCCGGAGGTCTTCGAGGACCGTCCGAATCATCGTCGCCTCCCTTAGCGGACAGGAGGAACGGGGAGAGGGTCTCTAGACCCTCTGCGGCGGCAGGAACTCGTCCGCCGGCAGCTCGAGCCCTTCCAAGGTCGCGGCGCGGACCATCCCTCCCCTCTCGTACCTCCGGACGTCGGCGTAGCGGCCTTCCCTCGGGTCCGAACAGACCTCCACGAGGTCGGCCCGGAGGTCCACGATCCACACCTCCGGCACACCCGCCCGCGCGTATACGGGCAGCTTGACGTTCCGGTCGTAGGCGGCGGAGGTGTCGGACACCTCCACGACCAGCAAGGCGTCGCCGGCAGCCGGCACCCGTCCGCGTACCCCTTCCGAGCGGTAGATGACCAAGTCCGGCTGGTGCTCGCCGTGCTCGTGGAGAAGCAGCGGGTTTTGCACGCCCACCCGCAGACTTCCCGAGCCGCCGGCGTCGCCTGCCTCCAGGAAGATCCAGCGGTTGAACAGGGCGTTCAGTCGGTCGACCGCCTCGGCGTGGCGCCAGCCGATCGGCGTCATCTCTACTATCTCCCCCTCCACCAGCTCCACCCGGTCGTCCTCGCCGAAGATGCCCGCCTCGCCCATCTTGTGGTACTCGTCGACGGTGAAGCGGTGCTTCCTGGTCAGTTCTTCCATCGCGGCGACACTACCTCTCAGCTCGTAGCCTCTCTCGCCCAACTGCGCACCCTTCGGCCCCACTCCGGAAGGCTGCTCTTAAGGCCGTCGGCGACGAACGTCGTGAGCACGTCGGCCGTGGCGGGCGAAAGCAGCTTGCTCTCTGAGGCTTCGGCGTACCCCTCCCCGTCCCGCCGGAGCCCGAGGATCGCGAGCCTCCGGCCGTCGTGGCGCCAGACTTCGGGGATGCCCAGACGGGCGTAGATGGGGAGCTTGTTCATGGAGAAGCTGGTGATGTCCACCTCCACCACGAGGTCCGGTGGCGGGTCCGCCCCGAGCTCGATCCTCTTCTTTCCGCGCACCTTTTGCGCGTTCTGCGCGAAGTAGAAGCTGCCGTCCGGCTCGAAGCCGGCTTTCAGGTCTTCGCTCCTGTAGGTGGTGGAGCCGGCGCCCCACACGTCGATCCCGACCTCCACCGCCAGCTCCACGATGAGGGCCGCGATGATGTGGCCGATGGCCTCGTGTTCGCTGGAAGGGCTCACCAGCTCGAGCACTCCTCGGTCGTAGAAGAAGCGCGGCGCCGGGCGCTCCTGGCGCTCGGCGACGAGGCGCTCGTAGGTCTCCCAGCTGACGTTCTCCAGGAGTATCCTTTGCTCCGCCGGAGCTTGCAGGGCCTGCACGCAAAAACCTCCTGTGGCCTCCGGACGCCCCCTTGAGTCTACACGCTTTGCCGACCCGTTCGCAGATGCAACCTGGATACTCATGCCCACCACCTTATGTGTCGCCATCCAGGACGAGCTTACGGGCGGCTCAGTACGACCTCAACGATTTAGGGAGTTACTTTTTGACTTCTCACGCATCGGCATTCCTCCCGCTCGTCTCCCACACTCCCCACACCTCCCGCGCCGCTTCCTCGTAGCGCGAGCGTGGACCGGCGATCTCCTCGGAGAACCACGAGACGAACTCCTCGTGGACGATGCGCTCCAGCTCGCCGGCGGAGCGGGCCTCGTCCAGGCGGGCCAGGATCGTTCCGGCCTCGGGCTCGTACTCGTCATCCGGGGCACCGATGCCGACGAGCCCGATAGGATCGTGTCTGTTGAGTATCTCCAGGATATCCCGGAAGAGTTGGGGATGCGCCTGCTTGAGGCGGTGACGTTCCGCCCGCGTGCCTTTCGGACCGCCCATCATCCAACCAATCGAATACCCAGCGGGGAAGGCTGCTTCAGCCGACCAGCTCCTCCGTGGAGACGCCCAGCGCCGCCGCTAGCTTGCGTACCGTGCGTCCCTGCGCTCCCCGCCGCAGGTTCTCCAGCTTCGAGATCATCGCCTGGTCCACCCCGCTCACCTCTTCCAGATCGCGCAGGGAATACCCCTTCCGCTCTCGGGCCTTCTTGAGACCCGGCAGCATGATCCCCTTGCTCCTCTTCGCCGTTCCAGCGGGCATCAGAACCTCCCTCGCCGTTCCTGCACACTACCTCGCTACCGTCCAGGGAGCGGACCATATCCCGACTATACCAGCAAAACGCTCAAATTGGCGATTTTTAGCCAAAAAAAGGCCGTTTTGCTGTTGATTCGCTGTCTGTTTGCTGGTACAATCCTTCGTGTAAGGGAAAAGGCCCCGGAGCCAGCCGCCAAGCAAGTCTCCGAGGCCCGACCAAGGGGGGTCACCCAATGGCCGAGAAGAGTCTAGCGCGGGAGCGCACGACGCGCCATCACCGCTGCGACTACCCGTTCCTGGAGCTCCTGGAGGAGGACTTCGGGATCCCGCAGTTCTCCTTGAGGCAAGCGTTCATGGGCGTGCCGGCGGCGCCCAAGAAGCAGGCCATCGCTATCTGCGAGTGGGCGACGGAGAAGGCGAAGGACGACCCGGAGGAGGCCGGGGATCTGATCCGCGGTTGGGCGAGGAGGCGCAGGGTCGGGATGTACCACCCGGCCATTCAGGGGGCGCCGCCGCTCACCTTCGGCGGCAAGACCGGCTTCGAGATGGAGGGCGTCTGATGGGCGCCCTCGCCGGTCTCGCGGCGAGCGAGACCGAGGTTCACCACCGCGTCCCGCGCTGCCTCTTGAGGCTGCACGAGCGCGCCAGCGCCGGCGGCGAGATTACCGGCGAGGGCATCGAGGCGTGGCTGGAGTTCGAGGCCGAGGCCACCCGCTACGGCGTCCCGGTGGATGTCTCCCGCGAGGATCTGGCCGAACTGATCGAAGCCTCCGCGGTGGTGATCCCCGCCGAGGAGCACCGCGAGGCGCACGGAAGAGCGGGCGACTTCGCCCGGTGGGGCAGGGCGGGCGGCCTGGAGACGCTCAGGCGCTACGGCCCGGAGTGGATGCGCCTGCTCGGCAGGTGGCGTTGGAGGACGGCGAGGGCCGAGGAGCTTACCGAGTACATGGGCCGCGCGAGGAGGGGCGGCCCCCGAGAACCGAGGAGGTAGGGATGGAGACGCTTTTCGAGCTGGGCCGGATCGTGGCGACGCCGGGGGCCCTTAATGCACGATCAGGCGACATTTTGTGGGACGCTGAGATGCTCGTGATGGGGACACCCAAACACCCG
>JBFLXF010000040.1:0-9494 GCA_040757515.1 Actinomycetota bacterium | reverse complement strand
GCACGAAGTACGCCGCGTAGCCGAGCAGGCCGACGCCGTAGGCGGCCAGGAGGCGGGCGACGGACTCGGTGTCCTGCGGGCCGAAGTTGCCGCGTTCGTAGAGCAGGCCGACGATGGGCTCGGCCAGAGCGACCATGCCGACGGAGGCCGGCACCACGATAAAGGTCATCGTGCGCAGGCCGAAGGAGAGGGTGTCGCGGTAGCCGTCGGCGTCGCCGCGGGCGTAGCGCTCGGAGAGCTCCGGCATGAGAGCGGTCGCGATGGAGACGACGAAGACGCCGTAGGGGAGCGTGAATACCATGAACGCGTACCACAGGTTGGCGACGCCGCCGAACTGGGAGCCGATGCGGTTCGCCATGAACTGCACCCCCACCGAGGAGGCCACGAAGACGAGCATCGGGGCCGCGAGTTTAGCCGCGGAGTAGAGGGCCGGGTGACCGGTGACTATCCGGGGCCTGTAGCCGAGGCGCCACATGGGGGGAACCAGGATCAGGCTCATCACCGCCACCCCGAGCGCCGTCCCGCCGGCGAGGACGTAGATCGCCAGAGACGGGTTCGAGTCGGCTAGCAGGGCGAAGCCGACGAAGGAGGCGATGACGATCAGGTTGTTCAACACCGGCGCGAAGGTAGGCAGGAAGAACCGCCTATGGGAGTTCAGCACCCCCATCGCCACGGCGCCGATGCCGTAGAAGAGGATCTTTATGGCGAAGATGCGGAACATCAGGATCGCGAGCTCCCTGGCCTGCCGGGCTTCCTCGGCGGAGAGGTTCTCCGAGTTCCTCCAGCTGGCCGAGAGGTCCACGATAGGGCCGGCGAAGATGACGCCGAGCAGCGCGACGGTCGTGAGGGTCGGCACCACTAGGGTGAGGAGGGCATTCGTGAGGCGGCGGGCGTCCTCCTCGCCATGCCGGGAGAGGCGCTCCACGAGCAAGGGGATGAAGATCGAGGAGAGGAGCCCGCCCATGAAGAGCTCGTAGATCTGGTTGGGGAGCGTGTTGGAGAGCGTGTAGGCGTCGGCGACGACCGTCGTGCCGAGCACCGACGCCTGCACCATCGTCCTCACGTAGCCGGTGATGCGCGAGAGCCCGGTCGCCGCGGACATGGTGAAGACGCTCTTTACGATGGCGGACACGCGCGTAGGTTACATCCGCCCCTCCCGGCGTGTCGAACCGTGGCCCGACCCGTTGGACAACGCGAACCGGGATGGACTACCCTTTCCGCAGAGGCGGAAGAGACGCCCGCCGAGAGAACGGGGGATATTCGATGGACGCTTACCCGCTGAGGCTCACCTGCCATGTCAGGACCTACTACTTCGGGGAGCGCCTGATCCCCGACCTGCTCGGCAAGAGGGGTCTCCCCGAGGGCCGCGTCGCCGAGACCTGGGAGATAAGCGACCATCGCGACGCCCGCGCCGTCGTTGTCAACGGTTCCTACGCCGGCAAAGAGCTGCACGAGCTTGCCGCAGAGTTCCCGGATGAGCTCGTCGGCGAGGGCTGGCGCGGCCCTCACTTTCCCCTTCTCGTGAAGTTCCTCGACGCCTCGCACATGCTTCCCGTCCATCTGCACGCCGACGACGAGACCGCCCGGCGCAAGCATGGCGAGCCCCACGGCAAGACCGAGGCCTGGCACGTACTCTGGGCCGCCGAGGGCGCCACCATCCTCGCCGGCGTCAAAGAGGGGCTCTCGAAGGACGAGCTGCGGGAGGCGTTCCTGAGGAGAGACTACGACGCCGTGATGCCCCGGCACCCGGTGAGCGCGGGCGAGACCGTCTACGTGCCCGGCGGGGTCATCCACACCTTCGGACCGGGGATGCTCATACTGGAGGTCCAGCAGACCTCTGATCTCGGACAGTTTGTCACCCCTACGGACCTCTACGGAGAGCCGCTCGACGAGTCCACCTGGCGCTCGAACATAGAGGAGGCTCTCGATGAGCTCAAGACCGGCTACCTGCCGCGCCCGAACGCCGGTCTCGTCCTCGAAGGGGGACCGAACCGGCGCGTGATCTGCTGCGCCGGTCCGCACTTCGCCCTCGAACGCTGGACGTTCTCTGAGCCTCACGCAGAGCCATCCCATCCTCACCGCGCCACTACGCTCTCTAACGTCGGAGATGGTCCCGTCGAGATCTCTTACGAGGGCGGTTCGGAGACGCTCGGGCGGGCCGAGAGCTGCGTCCTGCCCGCCGCGATAGGGGAGGTGCGGCTCACGCCGGTCGGGGGAGAGGCTGTCGTGGTCGCCTGCTACGTGCCGCGCCTGGAGCGCGACGTGGTTGGCCCGCTGCGCGCGGCGGGATATTCGGAGAGGGAGATCCGGGCCCTCGGGGAGGTCGAGCTTTGAGCAGGATAGTCACTCTGGGCGAGGTGGTGGCGGATATCTACCGGGAGGAGGGCGGCTCGCCGGTGGAGCTGCCGTTTATCGCGCGTCCGGGCGGGGCGCCGGCGAACGTGGCGGTCGCGGCCTCGCGGCTCGGGGCGGAGGCGGCGTTTGTCGGGAGCGTGGGTGAAGACCTCTTCGGGGAGTTTATCCTGAATGCGCTAAAGAGCGAGGGCGTGGACACCTCCGCTGTGGTGCGTCAGAGTCCGCCCACGCGCACTTCTCTGGCGTTCGTGGAGATCGGGGCCGACGGTGATCGCTCTTTCACCTTCTACCGCTCGGACCCCGCCGCCGACGAGATGCTCTCCCCCGGAGACATATCTCCCGAGACTCTCTCCGGCGCTTCCTTTCTGAACTTCGGGAGTATCCCCCTCATAAAAGAGCCGGTCCGCTCAGCGACCCGCGAGGCGGCGGAACTGGCGCGGGAACTGGGCGTTCCGGTCGCCTTCGACGTGAACTTCAGGGAGCACCTCTGGGAGAGCGTCGAGGCGGCTCGCGAGGCCATAGACCCGCTCCTCGGGCTCTCGACGGTCGTGAAGATGGGCCACGACGAGCTGCCGCCCCTGCTCGGCACCGGAAGCGCGGAGGAGGCGGCAGCCTCCCTGCTCTCCCGCGGCGTCTCGCTCGTCCTGATCAGCATGGGCCTGAATGGCGCCTTCTACGCCGCCTCCGGATTTTCCGGGTACGTGCCGGCCTTCGAGGTCGAGTCTGTGGATCCGACCGGGGCGGGCGACGCCTTCCTGGCGGCGGCTCTGGCGCACCTGGCCGGAAGAGACTGGGACGGGGAGGCGGTGCGCGAAGGGGTGCGGCAGGGTGCCGCGGCGGGGGCCATCGCGTGCACGGGCTACGGAGCGATGAGCGCTCTGCCTACCGGCGAGGAACTGGAGCGCTTTATGCGGACTGCCGACGTTCGCCGGTGAGATGCTGACGTTTTCGGCCCTACGCCGCTAGCGCGCCGCTAGCGGCGCGCTAGCGGCGTATCCGGCTGACCTCTACCGGCACGCTCGCGGCCTCGGCGAGCCGGCGGGCCAGGGGCTCTAGGGCCGGGAGCTCGGTGGCGGCGTGTCCGGCGTCTATGGCGGTGAGCCCGAGCGACTCTGCGAGCAGGGCGTCGTGGTAATCGAGGTCACCGGTGATGTAAGCGTCCGCGCCAGAGGCTGCTGCCTCCCGGACGAACGACCCGCCGGAGCCGCCGAGCACCGCGATGCGCTCTATCTTCTCGCCGGGCCGGGGGTCCGCCACCAGCCGGGCGGGAAATCCGAGCGTGCCGGAGACGTGTTCGCTCAGCTCCCCGGACGTGAGAGGCTGCGGTAGCGCACCGACCCTGCCGTACCCGCAGTCCTCAGGATGGCCGCCGATGGGGTAGACGTCCAGGGCCACCTCCTCGTAGGGGTGGGCGGCCTTCGCCGCGGCGATGGCGCATCTCGCGGCGTGGGCCGGGACGACGGTCTCCAGACGCAGCTCGCTCACTCTCTCCAGCCTGCCCCTCTGCCCGAGGTAGGGGTCTGTATCCTCGCCGCCAAGGAAGGTGCCGGTGCCGGGGGCGCGGAAGGTGCAGTGGGTGTAGTCTCCGATCACGCCGGCTCCGGCCCTCGCGAGGGCGTCGGCGACCTCGTCTGCGTTCTCCTCGGGTACGAAGACGACGATCTTCCGCAGCTCTCCGCGCGGGGAGAGGACTTCCAAGGGGTCGCGCAGCCCTAGAGCCCCGGCCAGCGCGACGGAGACGCCGCCGGGCGCGGCGTCGTAGCTGGTATGCGCCGCGTAGACGGAGGTGTCACCGCGTATCGCCCGCGCCAGGAGGTTGCCCGGGTAGGCACCGGTGTCGAGATTCTCGATGGGGCTGAAGATCAGCGGGTGATGCAGCAGGAGAAGATCCGCCCCTACCTCCTCCGCCTCCTCGAATACCTCTGGCAGGGGGGTGAGCGCGACCAGCACCCGCCGCACCTTTGCCTCCGGGTTCCCCACCTGCAGGCCGCAGTTGTCCCAATCTTCGGCAAGGGAGGGGGGCGCTATGCTCTCGACGATCTGCGCTATGTCTCCCACGCGGATCACGGCACGTCATTGTACAATCCCGGGATCGTGGAGCACTCCCGGGTGAAGCTCGCAGATCTCATCTCCGCCGCCACGCGTCTGCCGCTCCTGGCCGTCCCGCTGTTTCTGGCCGTCGGGGCGGAGGCCGCAGGCGCGCCCGGACTCCTTTGGGGAGCACTCTGTATCGCTCTCACCACCGGACTCTCGATGCTCTACCTCTTCTACCTGACGCGCTCCGGCAAGGTGCGCGATCCTCACAGCATCGCCCGCTCAGAGAGGATTCAGCCCCTCCGCGTGGTCGCGGCCCTGCACGCGGCGGCCTTCGCGCTTTGCACCCTCCTTGGTGCTCCCTCGCTGCTTGTAGCCGCCCTGCTCTCCTACGCGCTCGCCACCCTCGCGTTCGCCGTCCTGGTCCCCTTCGTGAACCTCTCCCTGCACGCCGCAGGTATCACCGGCGCCGCAGTCTGCCTCACCTACGTCTTCGGAGCTTGGGGTTCCCTCGCCTTCCTCCTCCTCCCGCCCGTCTGGTGGGCCAGGATCACCCTCAAGCGCCACACCCCTCGCGAACTGGGGCTGGGCACCCTCGTGGGCGGCTCCCTCACGGCACTCGCCTTCAGACTTCTGGCCTGAGAGACGCGCCCGCAGAGAGAGGCTATTCACATCCGACTTCGCAGATCCGTTGACGCTATGTGCGATTTACATATACTGTCGGCACGCATCGGTCTGGCGAGGCCGGTAGTCGGGCCGGGGTCTCTCTGGCGCGGCGGATGTGACCTGAGAAGGAGGTGGGCAGCGATGAAGGATGCCTTGTATACGATCGCCCTGCGCAATGCGGACAGGTATGAGGCGCTTGCGCGGCGTGCGGAGGAGAGTCACGACGATGAGCTGGCGGATTTCTTCCGGGCGATGCGCGACGACAACCGCCGGCGGGCTGAGGAGGCCAAGCGGCTTCTCGCCGGGCGCATCTCCGAGTAGGGAGAGGAGTGTTGCGGGGTCGTCGGTCTCGATGGATGAGTGGAGGTGACGGCCACCTTGAGGCATGAGGAGTTCGCGGAGCGTGCGGCCGAACGTCTGGAGGTTGCGGCGTGCGAGCTTGAGCGGCAGGGCCGGGCGCTCGGCTTTGGCGAGCGCGTCTTGGCGCGTGCCAGAGAGCTGAGGATCGCCGCCTTCATCGTGCGCGATGAGGCGGCGGCGGTCAGCGGGGAGGAGGGCGCCGAACGGCAGTCTGTCAGGCGTTGCTCACGAGCTCCCGGATGATTGCCGAGCCGGCTGTCCGGTACTTGCCGGTTCGACGACATCTCGCCCTTGAGTAGCCCCCTCAGACGGCGTTGATCCGGAGCCCTTCCGGGAGAGCGTGCTGGAAGAGTCTGCTCCGGGAGGCATCGGGGCCGCTTCCGGGACCGGACTTCCGGCGGCGCCAGACGGGCCGTCCGCCGGGGAGGATGCCGGGATGAGAGAGGTAGGCCCGGTCCCGTTCTCTTCGGTAGGTGAGAGGGGGAGGATGAGTCGGTGGCCGCTAACCTCGCCCGTCTCGGGGGCGCTATCCGGCGCGGACGCCGGGGTTTGCTCCTCGCTACGCCCGTAGGGTAGATCTTCCGGAGACGGAATCTGCGCAGGCCCTCCGCCCAACACCGTCGGCCGGGTCCCTCCGCCACCGGCGGCCCGGTCTTCTACGGCGGCCGGGCACCGGTCCCACAACCAGCAAGAGAGGCTCTTGCCCGCGCCCAGTTCGACGCCCGTCACGATGCCCATCCCTATCACGGACGCCACCAGCGCCGTGGCGAGGGTTCCGGCCAGAACGGGCCTTGGAGCGCCTATCCTCTCACGCAGGCTCTCCGGGAGAAGCGATACACCGTCCTTCGCCGACCTCAGGTAGACCTCCAGTATCGAGGAACCCGCGGTGATTATCATTACGGTTATCGCCGTCCCCAGGACAGTTCCGGCTATCCCGAAACGGGAGGTCAGGAAGGCAGCCCCCGCCGACGCCAGACCCGTCGCGATCACCGCCACAGGGTCTACGATCGGCCGTTTGCTGTTGTCCTCGTGCGCCATGTCCCCACCAGCCTTGTACAGACCTGCGGAACACCCGCGATCGGTTGAAACACCCTCTCTCTCTGCGTCAAAAGTTTGGCGACGCCACACAGAGCCGTGCGACGCCGCAGATGGAGTGGACCCGACGAGACTCGAACTCGTGACCTCCGCCATGCGAAGGCGGCGCTCTCCCAACTGAGCTACGGGCCCTGAGAGACCGGCGAATATGTTACCACAGCACGCCGGAGACGATGGAGGGTCTTGCGCCGGCGATTCTATCACGCAGCGGATGGATGTAGTTTTACTCGCTGCGAGGTACTTATCTTTGATCCGGTGGCTTTGTTCCACACTCGGAGAGAAAGTCTTTCGCTCCTGGAGGAGCGCGAGAAGACCGTTCGGATGAGTCTATCCGGGCGCAGAGACCGTCAGGTCTCGGTGGGATCGAGGCGGAGCGAACCGCCCGTCTCTCCGGGGCGCTCGCGCATCCGGGCGGCCATCTCCCGGTACGGAGCGCACCAGAGCACACCATCTTCGACGAGGGTTTGCAGCGTCTGGAGCGCCTCACGCAACACCTGAAAGCGGTCCTCCCCATCTACGATAAAAGGATGGAACAGCAGAGACATGTGGGTGCCCTCGCGGAGGGTATTCTCCAGGCTCGCTTGTATTTTCTCCCGGAAGCACGACGGGACCAGTGGCTCTCGCGACCCGGTATCGGCCTCGCGAAGGTCGCCGAAGCGCGGCAGGTAATAATAGGCGTCTACCAGCCGCCAATTGAAGGGAAGGATGACCATACCCTCCAACACGCCGACTCCCCAGCCTGCCGGAGAGCAATAGCTGAAGCCCAGATCCCTGAGCAGATTCAACGACGAAGGGTTGAGTCTCCCTCCCGGCGGCCGGAATCCGCGCGGCCGTAACCCTATCTTCTCCATCTCGCGGACGCCGCGCTCCAGCAGCCGGACCTCCTCCGAGGGACTCAAGTCGGCCCAGTACTCGTGGCGCCAGCCGTGGTAGCCGAGATCGTGGCCGCGATCCGCGATCTCGGCCAGCGCCTCCGGGTAGAGCCTCGCGTTGATCCCCTCGACGAAGAACGTCGCCCGGATCCCCGACTCGTCGAGCAGGTCCAGGATACGGGGGAGCGTGCGCCTGACCGAGAAGTGGCCTCCGAGCGGTTCGCCCTCGGGCCACAGTCCGCGCTCCAGGTCGGCCGCCTCCCCCAGGTTGTCGAAGGTCACGCTGGCTGCGGCTCGACGAGCCTCGGGACCCCAGGCGGCGGGTACGCCGGCCGTCTCACTCATCCGCTCTTCCTCCTTCTCCCCAACGGGTGACGTCTCCGGCTACGCCCAAGAAAGCTCTCAGTACCGGCGAGGGGTCGCCGCGCCGCCAGACCGCTCCCAGCTCGATCTCCGGCAAGAGCCCCTCCACGCTCTTGTAGACGACGCCCGTCCTCTGGAGGTTCCGTAGGGAGGCGGGGACGAGAGTCACCCCTATGCCTCCGGCGACGAGGCTGACGGTGGTCTGCATGAGCCAGGCCTCCTGTACCACTCTGGGCTCGAACCCTGCCCGCCGGCAGTGCGCCACGATCTTGTCGCGCAGACCCGCTCCCCGGTACTTCGGGGTGAGGACGAACGGCTCCTCCGCGAGATCCCCGAGCGTCACGCGGGCCTTCTCTGCAAGGGGATGAGTATCCGGCAGGGCCGCGACGAAGGGCTCGCGCGAGACGGCCCGGGCCTCGAGGGCTGCTTCCTCGAACAGCGGGAGATACAGGAAGCCCACGTCCACGCGCCCATCGCCCAGAGAACTCAGAAGCCGGTCCGGATCTACCTCCCGCAACAGCAACTCCACGCTCGGGAAGCGCTCGCCGAAGGCCCGCAAGAGCGGAGGCAGCAGCCTGTTGGCAGCCGACGGAACAAACCCAACCGACAATCGTCCCACCTCGCCATGACCGACCCGACGCACCACGCTGGCCGTCTGCTCCGCATGGACCAGAAGGCCCCGCGCCTCCTCCAGGAGCAACCGCCCGGCCTCAGTCAGCCTGACGTTGCGCTTGTCGCGGTAGAAGAGTTGTACCCCCAACTCCTCCTCCAGCTGACGGATCTGGTAGCTCAACGGAGGCTGCGCCATGTGCAGGCGCTCGGCCGCTCGCGTGAAGCTCAACTCCTCCGCCACCGCTACGAAGTACCGTAAACGCTGCAGGTTCATGCCCGATTTATACGAGCCCTGTATTAATCGGTCAAGAATAGGTATTGGACGTATTTGTTTGGTGTGCTCAGAATGATACACGGGAGACAGCGAAAGGGGATGGTGGCGGACACACCGTTCGCGACGAAAGGCGTTACATCGAGAGTGCGGTGGAGATTGCGATGGAGCCAGCAGACGAGCGGGTAGGGAGCAGGCTCATATCGGCGGAGGAGGCCGCGGCGCTGGTGGGGCCGGGAAGCACGGTCATGGTGGGGGGGTTTGGCTTGGTCGGGACGCCGCTGACGATCCTCGAGGCGCTCGTTTCGTCGCCGGAGGCGAGGGATCTCACGACGATCAGCAACAACGTTGGGGAGCCGGGCAGGGGGCTGGGCAGGCTGTTGCTGGCGGGCAAGATCCGGCGGGCGATCGGCTCGTACTTCACCAGCAACCCGGACGTTCTGGAGCGCTACAACCGCGGCGAGCTGGAGGTCCGGCTGGTTCCCCAGGGCACGCTGGCCGAGGCCATCCGCGCTGGAGGGGCGGGGCTAGGCGGGTTCTACACGAAGACGGGGGTGGGCTCCGATCTCGCCAGGGACAGAGAGGTGCGCGAGATAGACGGAGAGATGTACCTCTTCGAGAGACCCTTGCGGGCGGACGTCGCCCTGATCCGGGCCTACCGGGCGGACGCTTTGGGCAACCTGACCTACTACAAGACGGCCCGCAACTTCAACCCGGACATGGCCACGGCGGCAGATGTCGTTATTGCCGAGGTAGACGAGATCGTCGAGGCCGGCGCTCTGGACCCGGAGCAGATCGTGACGCCACATCCGTACGTGGACTATCTGGTGCGGGCCGAGATAAAGCTGAGAGCGCACACCGGACCG
>JBFLXF010000039.1:0-9504 GCA_040757515.1 Actinomycetota bacterium | reverse complement strand
GTTACTATCGGCGTGCTGGGGATGGTGGTCCTCGGTTCCACGACACCCTTCCCGCGTCTGCTGCGAGGCTTCGAACTGCTCCGGGTGCCGCGTCTCATCGTGGTGATCGTCGCCTTCATGTGGCGCTACCTGCACGTTCTGGGCGCTGAGGCCGGGAGGATGCAGACAGCGCGGGCGGCGCGCGGCTACTCGGCGAGCAGCCTGCCGCGCGCCGCATCCTCGACCGGGGCGCTCATCTCCACCCTGTTCATGCGCTCTATGGAGCGCGGCGAGCGGGTCTATCTGGCGATGCTCGCCCGGGGCTACTCGGGGAGCATGCCCGCCACCGCCGTCGAGCGCCTCTCGCTGCGCCCGGCCGACGTGCTGTTCCTCGCCGCCCTCATGCTCGCGCTCGCGCTGGTGAGGGTGCTGCTGCCGTGAGCGGCGGGGGCGAGGCGGCGCTCGAGCTCCTCGACGTGCGCTACGCCTACCCCGACGGCCAGGTGGCGCTGCGGGGCGTCACGCTGCGCGTCGAGCGCGGCGAACGGGTGGCGGTGCTCGGCCCCAACGGGGCCGGCAAGTCCACCCTCTGCCTGCACCTCAACGGCATCCTGAGACCTGCCTCCGGCTCCGTCTGCGTCGCCGGGCTCCCGGTCGGTGAGAAGGAGCACCTCAAGGAGGTGCGGCGCAGGGTGGGGCTCGTCTTCCAGGACCCCGACGACATGCTCTTCATGCCCACCGTCGGAGGAGACGTCGGCTTCGGACCGGCGAACCTGGGGCTTTCGGAGCAGGAGATCGGCAAGCGAGTCGAGCGCGCCCTCGGGATCGTCGGGATGGAGGAGCTGAGAGACCGCCCCCCGCACCACCTCTCCTTCGGGCAGAAGAAGAGAGTCGCCCTGGCGGCGGCGCTGAGCATGGAGCCCGAGGTGCTCGTGCTCGACGAGCCGTCGAGCAACCTCGACCCGCGTGCGCGGCGCGAGTTTGGGGAGGTGCTCGCGAGTCTCCCCCAGACCCTCCTGATGGTCACCCATGACCTGCCCTACGCGTACGAGATCTGCGGGCGGGCCGTGATCCTGGACAGGGGACGCATCGTGGCCGACGGCCCGTGCGCGGAGATACTCGGCGACGCCGACCTCCTCGCGGCCCACGCCCTGGAGCTGCCCCGCGGCTTCACGCTGGACCGTCCCCACCGGACAGGGAACAGCGCCGGGAGGCGGTGAGATGGCAGGCGTCGAGATGGAGCCTATAGGGTTCGTAAGGACGGAGGCGGTGAAG
The DNA here is from genome assembly GCA_040757515.1 of Actinomycetota bacterium. Classification (GTDB taxonomy): domain Bacteria; phylum Actinomycetota; class Rubrobacteria; order Rubrobacterales; family Rubrobacteraceae; genus JBFLXF01. Next base: position 8,250 of record JBFLXF010000039.1, on the reverse strand, counting down.
GTTCCCCGCAGCTGGCGGTCCTCGACCGCGGAGGGCAAGCTCGTCGTCTTCGGAGAGTACGCTGCGGGGCTGGAGGGCATCGAAGCCGGAGACCGCATTATCGTGGTCTTCCACTTCCACCAGAGCCCCGCTTTCTCACCCGGCTTCTTGCGCCAGAGACCCCCGCGCGCCGGCGCGGAGAGGGGTGTCTTCAAGACCCTCTCACCCGTCAGGCCCAACCCCATCGGGGTCTCCATCGTGGATGTTCTCGCCGTCGAGGGGACGACCCTGCGGGTGCGGGGCATAGACATGCGCGACGGCACGCCCGTCCTGGACATCAAGCCGTGGCCCGGAGACAAGCCCGGCTCCCCCGTCTTCAAGGGATGACCGCTCCCTCACCGGTAGGCGGTGAGCGGAGGGTGAGCGCCGTGATCTCGGGCCGACAGAAGAGTCGCAGCCGCCCGTGGACGAACCCGAGACCCCGGTTGGTGTACTGAAGCATCCCGCCGACCCGATGGAGCCCGGCGGTGTACCGCTGCGAGAAAGGCGGCAGGACGAGCCTCCTGAGCAGCGGCACCCGCACCTGCCCGCCGTGCGAGTGCCCGGAGAGCTGCAGATCGAAGCGCCCGGTCGCCGCCGCTACGTCGGCGAAGTCCGGCTCGTGCGCCAGCAGCACCGCCGCCCCGGAGTCCGGCAGCCTCTCGAGAAGAAGGTCCAGCCGGCACCTCCCCTCCATCACGTCGTCCACGCCCGCCACGTGCAGCTCCTCCCGGCCCCGCCGCAGGGTGATGTGATCGTTGCTCAGCTCGGTCACGCCCGACGCCCGCAGGCAGCGCCGCACCGTACGGGCATCGGCCAGATAGTCGTGGTTGCCGAGCACGGCCGCGACGCCGTCGCGGGCCTCGAGGCTTTGCAGAGACCCGATGAGTGCGGCCTCGTCGAGACGCCGCGTGGAGTAGCTCGCGAAGTCACCCGTCAGGGCGACGAGGTCGGCGGAGAGCGCGTTCACCCGCTCCACGATCCCGCGCAGGCGGGACTGGTCGTTCCATTCGTCGAGGTGGAGATCCCCGACCTGGACGATGCGGTAACCATCGAAGCTGGAAGAGAGCCGCGGCAGCACCAGTTCGAGGCAGGTAACCTGGATCCAGCGCGGCTCCACCTCGCGGGCGTACAGGAGCACGCCGAGCGCCGGGGCGGCCAGCGCCGCGCGGCGCAGGGTTCTGCGAAGAGGCACTAGAGCCTCTCCAACGCCTCCCTTATGGGAGTCTCGCCGGCGAGCACCTCGAAGGTCTTGCCGGCGGTCTGCGGCATCTCCAGGACGACAGACAGAGTGGCCGCCACGTCGTCGCGCGGTATCCGACCGCGCCTGCCGAGCGACCCGGCGGCCTCCACCCTGCCAGTACCTTCGTCGTCGGTGAGGGTACCGGGACGGACGATGGTGTACTCGAGGCCGCTCTCGATGAGGCGCTCGTCGGCGCGGGCCTTGGCGCGCAGGTACGGGCGCATCGCCTCCGGGCCGCCCTCCGGATCGTCGGCGCCCATGGAGCTGACCATTACGTAGCGCCGGACGCCGCATCTCTTCGCAGCCTCGATCAGCTTCACCGCCCCGCCGTAGTCCATCGTCTCTTTGCGAGCCGCCCCGCTCCCCGGACCGGCTCCGGCTGAGAAGACTACCGCGTCGCAGCCCGTGACCGCCTCGCCGATGGCGCCGTCCACCTCCTCATGCTCCAGGTCGCAGAGCACGGGACGCGCCCCGTCCGCCTCTACGTCGGCGAGCTGCTCCTCCTTGCGCACCAGACCCCGCACTTCATGGCCCCCTGCGGCTAGCAGCCGCACGAGCCGCCGGGCTACCTTGCCGTGCGCCCCCGCCACGAGTACCTTCATACGCCATCCTCCCTCGTTCGTCCCTCTCGTCCGCAGCAGTTTACTCTCAATCGGTCGCTCGTTTAGCAGACTGCTAACTCCTCGTTATCACGCCCGTAACAACGATGCCCCAGTAAGCGCCTACCATGCACTAACGTAGCGCGAGTCCGGTACACCCGAAGGAGGAGGGAGACGTTGCTCTTTTCGAGGAGACCTCTGAGAATTCTGGTCACGGCTCTCGCCGTGTCGTTCGCCGCGATCCCATCCGACTCCTCCGCCCTGGCGAAAAAGGAAGTCCCCCAGACAGATGTCTACGGCCTCGAACGCGCCCACGCCCACAACGACTACGAACATGAGCGGCCGCTCTTCGACGCGCTGGATCGCGGTTTCAAGAGCGTCGAGGCGGACGTGTGGCTGGTCGACGGCGAGCTCCTGGTCGCCCACGACCGCGAGGACGTGGTGCCGGGCCGCACGCTGGAGTCGCTCTACCTGAAGCCGCTGCACAATATCGTGAGACGCAACCGCGGCTCGGTCTACCCGGGCGACGACGACTACTTCACCCTGCTCGTAGATATAAAGTCCGGAGCCGTTCCTACTTACCTCGTCCTGCATGAGAAGCTGCAGCGGCACAAGAAAATGCTCACGACCTTTACACCCGGAGGCGTGAGGGATGGAGCCATCACCGTCATCGTCTCCGGCAACCGTCCCCGAGAGCTCATGGAGCGCCAGCGCATGCGCTACGCCGCCTACGACGGTCGCCTGAGCGACCTCGGCGTCGCTACCGGCCAATCCTTCTCGCCACTCATCAGCGATAACTGGAGAAGACACTTCGCGTGGCGGGGTGCCGGACCGATATCTCCTTCCGAGCACAAGAAGTTGCGGGAGATAGTCGCCGAGGCTCACGCAAACGGCCAACGGTTGCGCTTCTGGGCAACACCGGAGGAGCCCGGCGCCCGGGAGAACGTTTGGCGGGAATTGCTTGAGGCCCGCGCGGACTACATCAATACCGACCACCTCGACGCCCTGGAGGAGTTCCTGCTGACGAACGACTACCGGTCTACAGAACCCCACGTCTACTGGGAGAGACACGTCCCGGGACCACGCTCGCGGTAGCGGCGCCCGAACCGCGCCATCAGTTCTCGCGTATACTGCCGGGATAGTCTGCAACACGGGTTCCGGACACGAGCCCCCACGAGAAAGGCGAGCGCAAGATTATGCCCCAGGGAACGGTCAAATGGTTTAGTCAGGAGAAAGGCTACGGCTTTATCTCCCCCGACGATGGCGGCGAGGATCTCTTCGTCCACTACTCCGCCATAGAGGGCACGGGCTTCAGGAACCTCGACGAGGGAGACAAGGTCACCTACGAGGTGGGACAGGGCAGAAAGGGACCACAGGCCCAGAAGGTCTCGAAGGCTTAGGCTTCGAACGCCCCGTCTCAGGTGCCGCGCCGACTAACGGCGCACGATCATCACGGGGCAGTGGGCGTGCCTCACCACGGAGTCCGAGACGCTCCCCATCAGGGCCCGCTTCATCCCGCCCAGGCCCCGGCTGCCCATGACGATGAGGCCCGCCCCGATCTCGTCGGCGACGGCGACGATGGCGTGGTCCTTGCGCTCGCCCATCCTGAGGTGAGCCTCCGCGACCTCACCTCCCAACCCCTCGATCTTCCGCACCTGCTCGTCGAGTGTCTTCTGCGCCTCCTGCCTGACGGCCTCCCGGGCCTCCTCATAGCTCTCGTAGCGGAAGCCCGCCTCGTACGCCGCGTAGACGGGATCCGGCCCCCCCGGCGCGACGGTCACCACGTGCAGCTCCGAGCCGGTGGCCTTAGCCAAATCCACCGCCGTCGAGAGCGCCAGCTCGGCGTCCTTCGAGCCGTCGGTCGCCAGCAGGATCTTCGTCGGAAAGATGCTCATGGCCTGCCTCCCTTTCCCTCTACACTCACAGCTATGTTAGCAAAACCGCCGTCGCGGGAACCTCCGCCACGATGTGATACATTCGTGATACATTCGCCGGTCGAGAGCGAGTAGAGGGGGAAAATAGGTGGCTAATATCGAGGTCGGGCAGAAGGCGCCTCCCTTCGAGTTGCCGGACCAGCACAACGGCCCCTGGGACCTCTCCGGGCAGTTGAAGCTCGGGCCAGCGGTCCTGGTCTTCTATCGCGGCGACTGGTGACCGTACTGCAACGGGCAGCTGGTCAGCTATGCCAGGCGATACGAGGAGTTCGAGAAGCGCGGGGTGCAGCTTGCGGGTATCAGCGTCGACCCGCCGGAGCACAACGTCCGGATGCGGGCGAAACTCTTACTGCCTTTCCCGCTCCTGAGCGACGCGCGCGGCGAACTGGCCAGGCTCTACGGTCTGTGGAACGCCGAAGAAGGCGTCGCCGTCCCCGCTATCGTCGTCGTGGACACCTCCGGTGAGATCCGCTACCTCTACTCCGGCTCGGACTTCGCCGACAGACCCGGCGACAAGGAGGTCTTCGAAGCGCTCGACTCTCTCAGAAGAACGGGAGAATACGGCGCCCCGGAACCGGAGGTCAGGCTCACCGCCGCCGAGGCGAAAGAGAGCGTACGCCCCGACAAGACGCCGATGGCCCTGGAGAACCTCGTTCCGTACTACCGGGGCGTCTACTTCGCCACCGTCGCCCTCAAAAAGCGATTCGGGGCGTGGGGCCGCTCCGGCAGGGAAGCACTCCGGGAGGTCGGCCGCTACCAGGAGATGGTCGTACGCTACCGACAGGCTCTCGACAAGACAAGAAGGCTCAAAGCGGAGCAGCGGTCCTGACGCCCGCCCTTGCGAAGCCGGGTTAGAATATCCGCCGAGCGCGCGAGCAAGGAACGGAGGCGGGTCTCTTGAGGACGCTGGCCTGGATCTTCTTCGACGAAAACGCACGTAGACCCCGGGCGGCGTGGCGCCTCGCCATACAGTTTATCGCCTTCGTGCTGGCGACCGCCCTCTTCACAAGCCTGATCGCCATCGTCTCTTTCTTCGTCGCGGGTGGAGCGTCCTCAGAAGAGGAGGCGCTCTCCGCGCCGCTCTTCTTCGCCGGCAGCCTCGGATCGGTTCTGGCGATCCTGCTGACCCTCTACCTCGCCGCCCGCTATCTGGATAGACGCCCTTTCGGAGACTTCGGCTTCCATCTCTCCGCCGGCTGGTGGGCCGATCTCGGCTTCGGTCTCCTTCTCGGCGCGCTCCTGATGACGCTGATCTTCCTGCTGGAGCTGTCGCTGGGCTGGGTCTCGGTCACCGGAGCCTTCGAGACCACGGGCTCCGACTCTCCGTTCGCCCTGGCGATCCTGCTGCCCCTCGGCATCTTCCTGTGCGTCGGGTTCTATGAGGAGGCTCTCTCCCGCGGCTACCAGCTCCGCAACGCTGCCGAGGGCCTGAACTATCCGGCGCTCGGTCCCCGCGGTGCCGTCGTCCTGGCGTGGGTTCTCTCGTCGGTCTTCTTCGGCGCCCTGCACGCTGCCAACCCGAACGCCACCCTTATCAGCAGCCTCAACATCGCCCTCGCCGGCATAATGCTGGGCGCCGGCTATGTACTGACCGGGGAGCTTGCCATTCCTATCGGGCTGCACATCACCTGGAACTTCTTTCAGGGCAACGTCTACGGCTTTCCCGTGAGCGGCCTCCCCCCCATCGGGGCCACATTCGTCTCGACCGAACAGCGCGGCCCCGAAGCACTCACCGGCGGCCCCTTTGGCCCCGAAGCGGGGTTCATCGGGGTTACGGCGATGCTTCTCGGCATAATCCTCACCTGCCTCTGGGTCCGCCTCCGCTACGGACGCCTCGCCATACACGCCCCGCTGGCCGAGTACAAACCCCCGGCCGGGGCTACGCCCGCTTCATGAGGCCCTTGTAGAGTTGGTGCAGGGTGTCCGATACGGCGACGACGGCGAACACCGAGGCGGCGAGCCTGGTGGCCGCGGGGAAGAGCAACAGCGCGTAGGCGAAGAAGGCGGCGATCCACTGGTCCAGACAGAACTGACAGCCCAGCAACTCGCCGATAGACCTCCGCAGTCCCCCGCCACGCGGCCTCTCGCTTACATGCGTCGGGCTCTCCTTCTCCTCGTAGGCAACAAACGGAGCCCTTATGGGCGCCGTCACCGGATCCCTCGCCAGCAGCCAGCTCAGCTTGTGGGTCGCCACCCCGAGCAGCAGGATGTCCGAGAGTCTCATCCGCTCGGGGATCTTCCGTCCGGCACGCGGCGCGAAAAGCAGGAAGAGGGCGAAGATCAGGTTGTAGAAGCCCATCACGACCGCATAGCCCTTTAGCGGCATCCCATCCCCGCCGTAGCCCTCAAAGAGGTCCCGGGTTCTCTCGCCCTCGCTCATCCGGTCACCACCGTCCTCGCTCTCGAACGCTGTCTTCGCAAAAGATTATCCCGGCGCACCCCCAGTTCCAAACCCTCCCCGGATAGGATGCCGCCCCTTGAGGGTATATGTGTAGGGACACCTCCGAACCTCGGATGCCGCAGAGACCACCCGCGAGAAAGGAAGAAGTCGAAGATGACCGATGACCAGAACACCCGGCAAGACCCCAGGGAGAGGTATCCGCAACCGGAATACCCGGAACAGACCCAGATGGACCAGCATCCAGGCTTCGAAGGCCAGATGCACCCGGAGCCAGACTACGGCTACGAGACCTATCGCGGCACCGGCCGTCTGGAAGGCAAGAAGGCCATCATCACCGGCGGCGACTCCGGCATCGGGCGCGCGGTCGCCCTAGCCTTCGCCCGTGAAGGGGCGGATGTCCTGATCTCTTACCTCGAAGAGGAGGAAGAGGACGCTCGCGAGACGGCGCGGGTCGTCGAGGAGGCCGGCAGGAAGGCCGTAAAGGTGCCTGGCGACATCAGCGAGGAGGCGCAGTGTGAAGCGGTGGTAGAGAAGGCCGTCGCCGAGTTCGGCCGCATAGATGTCCTTGTCAACAACGCCGCCCACCAGATGACCGTGGATGGGATAGCCGACGTCTCGACCGGGCTGCTCGACCGGACCTTCAAGACCAACATCTACGCCATGTTCTGGCTCGTCAAGGCGGCCCTCCCGCACATGCCGGAGGGGGGCTCGATCATCAACGTCGCCTCCATCCAGGCCTACCAGCCCTCGCCGACCCTCTTGCCTTACTCCTCTACCAAAGGCGCCATAGTGACCTTTACCAAGGGGCTCGCCCAGGAGGTCGTGCAGTACGGGCTGCGAGCGAACACCGTAGCGCCGGGACCGGTGTGGACCCCGATCATCCCGGCCTCCATGCCCGAGGAGACGGTCTCCGGCTTCGGCGGCACCTCGCCGATGGGTCGGCCCGCCCAGCCCGCCGAGCTTGCTCCCGCCTTCGTCTTCCTGGCCTCCGGGGAGTCGAGCTACGTCAACGGCGAGACTCTAGGCGTCACCGGCGGGCAGCCGCTCCCGTAGCGCCTCGCCAACGCGCAACGGATGCGCTAGGCTACGGGAAGCAGGATCGCGGGAGGAAGCAGCTTACTTTGGGTATCGTCGTTCAGAAATACGGCGGAAGCTCGGTGGCGACGGCGGATCACATAAAGGCCGTCGCCGAGAGGGTCGCCCGCGCCAGAGAGTCCGGCCTGGACCTCGTCGTGGTCGTCTCGGCGATGGGCAAGACCACCGATAGGCTCCTGCGGCTGGCGGGCGAGGTCAGCCGCGCACCCTCGCCGCGAGAGATAGACCAGCTCCTGGCCACCGGGGAGGAGCAGTCCGTGGCGCTGCTGGCGATGGCGCTGCACGACCGGGGAGTTCCTGCGGCCTCGCTCACCGGGCCTCAGGCCGGGATGACCGTAACCGGCAAGTACGGCTCCGGAGTCATCTCCGAGATCCGCCCGGACCGCATCTACGGACTCCTCGGCGAGGGGCAGGTCGTCATCGTCGCGGGATTTCAGGGGATGAACGCCTTAGGCGACGTGATGACCCTCGGGCGCGGCGGCTCGGACACCACAGCGGTCGCCCTGGCGGCGGCGCTCGGGGCCGACCGCTGCGAGATCTACACCGATGTGGACGGCGTCTACACCGCCGACCCCCGCATCGTCCCTGAAGCGCGGCGCATAGACGTCATCTCCTCGGAGGAGATGGCCGAGATGGCCTGGCGCGGGGCGAAGGTCATGCACCCGCGCGCCGTGGAGCTCGGCGCGCTCTACGGCGTGGAGATACACGTACGCTCGTCCTTCAACGAGAAGCCGGGCACCGTAATCGCAGGAGGCGAGAAGTTGGAGCACCTGGAGACCCGCGAGACCCTGGCCGGCATCGTCCACGACCTCGACGTGGCCCGCGTCACCCTGAGCGGCATAAAGACCGGGCCGGGCACCCTCAGCAGGGTCTTCGCGCCGCTCGCGGAGAGGGGCATCTCGGTGGACGTGATCGTGGAGAGCGGCCTCGAAGGCGGCCTCTCGGACGTCTCGTTCACCG
>JBFLXF010000038.1:0-9647 GCA_040757515.1 Actinomycetota bacterium | reverse complement strand
GGACGCGCTGCTCAATGAGGAGTCCGCGGACCGCGAGGATGGTCTCTTCTGTCAGCGAGCGCAGCCCGGCTTCGAAGACGGCTTCGCGGCGTCGTCTCGAAGAGTGGTAGTAGATCGCTCCGCGCGGCACCTCCACGTCCAGCATCTCTTCGAGGCACATAGCCTGGGCACAGAGCTGGATATCGTCGTGGCGTCTCTGGCGACGCGAGCCGGACTTGTACTCGACAGGGTACGGAGTCCCGCCAGCGCGGAACTCGATCACATCGGCTTTTCCTATGAGGCCGAGCCGCTCGGAGAAAAGCGGCAGGCCGCGCTCGACGCGCACCCCGTCTTCAAGGGCGGAGTCCGGCTCGTCGGTGCGCTCGTGAACGCGGCGCCCCCGAAGGGTGTAGAGGTTCTCTTCGAAGACCTGTTCCACGTGGATCAGGGCGCACTGCCTGGGACAGTACGAGTAGTGCTCCAGAGCGGAGACCATCACGATCTCCTCTTCTCTCCACTCCTTCAGAGTGGCCACGAACTCATCCCAGAACCCGCGTGAGCGTCACTCCCCCGGGAAGGTCCTCATCCACCCGCACCTCGTAGTCCTCGAACCTGCGCGGGCTCGCACCGTTGCCGCTCCGTCTGATGCTGATGCATTCAAAGAGCTGATGCGAGGGGGCGTTGCCGAGCTTGTTCTCGTGGGTGAAGACGTAGAGCCCGCGCGGGTTCATCATGCCCCGGCTCGCGCTCCGGTCGAGGTCCCACATGTACACCAAAGCGTCCCAGAACAACTCCAGGTCCGCCGCCGTCACGCCGGTCTGCTTTGCCAGGTGTGGCGAGAAGAAGCCATGCCCGACGTAGAGCCCGTAGGGGATGAGGGTCTTGCGCCCCATCTCGGTCTCCTTCTTTTCCTGCTCCTCTTCACGGGTTATGGCGACTCGCGTGATGGCGAGGTCCTGCGGAATTATGGGATCCACGGAGCGGGCGAAGGTGAGTTGTAGCGGTCCGCGCACCTGCCCGGCATTCACGCCAGTTGTCATCACCGCCCCGAACATGCGAATGTCGTAGAAGTGCCGGCACATCCAGTCGCGGGCGTTCTCTATCTGTTCGCGGCTGGGCTTTCTCTCCGTGGCCGCAGCGGCGACCTGCTTGGCGAACTTTTTGGCCTCGGCGTTCTCTTCGCCGATAGCGTCGAGTGTCGCGGTCAGATCTTCCTTTGAAAGCTCGCCGGAGTACACCAACTCGTAGCTGCCGCCTTCTTCGCTCGGCTCCACGAGGGTGAACCCTTCCGGCTGGACGCGGGCAAAGTATTCGATCAGGGCCTCGTCCGTTACCTCCTTACGGCCTGGTTCCGAAGTGGCTATCCCTAGCGCTTCGTAGGACTTCCTGTGCTGAGCATTCAGCGCCGCGCCCTTGTGCTCGACGTAGATGTTCAGGGCACTGCGGCGCTCCTCGTAGTCATCGGCGACGAGCGCGACGAAGTTGCGAACCTTGCGCTTGAGGGCGACATCGGTAACGAGACCCTGCATCGTCTCCGGATCGGTGCGGGGCAGATTACCGGCATCCGGGTCACCGTTGGGATTGCCGTCGGTTACGTCGAAGATCAGGACGAAGTCGTGCTTCTTCGTCGGGTCGCAGTGAACCTTCGTCGCGGTCTGCTCGGTCATGGTCAGCTCTCCTCCTTGTTGCTCTGCTCTCTGGTCTCGCGGGCGGCCCTCGCCTCCGCCCGGTTGTGGGCGCGCTGGTGGTAGTAGCCGAGTGCGAAGACTGCCTGCTCTCGCATCGACAAGGTGCTGGGGAACACAGGGCCGATCTTCTCCGCGATCTCGCCGATCCTATCCTGTATCGCCGCCCCAACCCCCGGACGTTCTTTGCGGAGCTTGCCGATGTGGGCCTGGTGGTTGCGCATCAGCGTCCCGAAGACGCTCGCCGGCGTGCTCGATGCCGAGCCGTAATACCGGTCCACTATCGTCGCCTTGACGCCGGGGATGGCAGCTCTCTGCAACGCCTCCAGCTCTGCCAGGAGCCTTCCGCAATGGTACGCCGCCTCAGGATGTTCCCTATCCAGCTTCTCCAGAGTCCCGGTCAACTCCTCTCCTCCTCTCCCGTAGCTCAACACCAGTTTCATCAAAGTTGCTCGCGGACGACTCACATCACCTTCGGCGCGTGTCCGGCGCACCGCGCGAACGAGCAGGTCTTCAGGCAGATGTCCGCCCGTGAGCGCAGCCCTCACCAGAGCCGCCGGGACCGTCGGCACCATCTCTTTGTTCGCGTCGCGGTACGCACTCGCGGCCAGCGAGTAGACGCCCATCGGGCCGGCAGCCTCACCCCAGGCGTTGACTATCCTCTGTGCAATAAACCACCGTTTCAGGTTCTCCCGTGCCCTGGGAACGGTGGTCTCCAGCCAGTCGCGCACCACCGCCCGCCCTCCGCTCGCCGAGAGCGCCAGCACGTAGAAGTCGTTCGGCCTGACGCCGTACTGCTCCTGTCCGGTGCGCGGTGAGTCGAGCAGACGCTTCACGCTCTGCGGGTCCGGCTCTCGCAGGAACCCGGCGAAATCGAAGTCGCTCTCCTCCCGCGTCCAGAAAGCGTAGACTGTGGGTCCGACGTAGATCCTCGACCGCTCGCTCGCCAGCAGGTGGTTGAGCGCCTTCCCGAACCGCTCTCCGGCGTCGCGCGAGATCGGGGACGTGAGCGAGTTATCCAGACCGTAAGACTCGAAGGCGCTGGCATTGGCAGAGACTAGCGAGGTCCCGGAAGCCTGCCCCCCGATACCGGTTAGCCCCTTTACCTTTACCGGCATCCTCTGCACGACCGGTCCCACCTCACCCGTTACAAGGCAGGTCATTACCGGATTCTTTTCTCCGCTGGTCTGCGAAGCCCAGAAAGCCTGCACACGGGATAGGTCCGTTGGAATAACGCTCCCCACACGAAAGGCGAGGTTGTCTGCGGGATCGAAGTCATCGGGCAAGAGGTCCGTGTCATCCGACGACCATCTTTCCAGGAAGTTGACCACTGCGTTCACGGAAGGCTCGCCGGTATCTTCCGCGCAGCGCCGGACGAGATCTATGAACTGCCTGTGGCGCTCAGCTACTTTGTCCGGTTTGGCGCCTGGTCGCCCAATTCCCAGTACATACTCTCCATTGTCCGCAAGCAACTTAGGCTTGATGCCAGCGGCTCGTACAATGGTCGGCACCATCAACGACTCACCACGACGATTTGACTTCGTATCGCCGCCTCGTGGAGTGAAACCAAGAAAGTTGCCTTCGGAGTCTAATTCCACGAACCACCGGACCGGAGCCTCGCCGTACATGGGTGGGGGGAGCTTCATGCGGGAGTCGGCGTACTCCACGAGGCGTTTGAGGATCACGGCTCGCTCCTCTCGTACAGCTCCGCCGGGACCCGTAAGACGCCGCCTTCCAGACGCGCCGGGAAGAACTTCGGCCTGGCGTTGCCCTTGACGATTTCCCGCCCGTCCGGGCCATGTCCGGCGTACGAGACCTTACCGCTCTCATCGGGGAGGAACTCGACATCGAAGAGCATCAGGCCGAGGTCGTCGGTGAGATCTATCGGCTGCTCGTCGCCGTCCGGCGGGCCGAAGAAGGCGGAGAACTCGCGGGTGCCGAGATAAGGCTGGTTGAAGCACTGCCCGCGCTTCACGCGGCGGCGGAACTGGTCGCGGTACTTGGCCGGATGGGCGCTCGCGTGCGGCTTGAGCTCGATGTCGGCCCGGATGATATAGGCCACGTCGCGCAGGCATAGAGTGTGGCGTTGGGCACGGTCTTCGTCGGCGTAGTATCCGCCTCCGCTACGTTCCCAGGAGCGGGCAGCACGTTCGCTCTGGGTCGTGTTCATCTCGTTGCGCAGGATGGAGTAGCGGCGGATGGGGTTGAGGACCTGGATCTCACGCACCAGCCAGCGGAACTCGGGCTTCCAGAAGATCGCCTCCAGGATTCCCCGCGCCGCGCTCGGGGTCATTACCTCGTAGCTGACGCGCTCCACCCCGAACTCCGGGCGGGTGAAGCATGCGAGGTCTCCCCACACCTTCACTTCCAGCGGCGGGCCGTTGTCCATGTGGCTCCTTTCCGTCTACCAGATGAGATCCGCCGGGTCAGACCTGATGGCCGAGATGCCGCGTATCGGGTCGTACTCCCCGGTCCAGAGCTTCACTCCTTCTGCTATGTCTTCGGTCAGATACTCGAATTCCTTTAGCTCCCGGCTCCTCAATCCCACGACGTAGGGCTGAAGCCTGCGATGATCGCCGGGAAGCAGCACGCCGCGACGGATACGCTCAAGCATCCGCACCCGCTCCTCTTCGCGTTTCCGGTCCTTCTCCGGGTACTCGACCACCACCGGCACGGTGTCGTCCTCGATCAGGCGGTACCTCGCCGCCACCTCCGGGTAGTCGAGAGACCGGCGCAACTCCTGGATTCCGCGGGCGTCCGTAGAGACGAGTTGGTACATCAACTCGAAGTACTCGCGAAACACGCTGGGGTCGTGCAGGTCGAAACCTTCGCGCCGCAGCAGCATCTCCGTCTGGTCGCGGGCCGAGGCGTACTCGCCACCCGGTCCTCTCCCGTCGTCCGGGCGGAACACTACGACTCGTCCCGGATGATCCATCTTCCCTTCCCTATTGCAGCGTCCGGCGGCCTGCACGATCCTGTCCAGCGGTCCGGCGGCCCGGAAGACGACCGGAAAATCAAGATCCACCCCCGCCTCGACGACCTGCGTGGCAACCAGCAGGCACGGCTCTTTCTCCCTCAACCTGCGTCGGATCTCTGCCAGAATGTCGCGGCGGTTGGCCCCGCAGAGGAGCGTCGAGAGGTGCAGCGCGGAGTCATCGTCGAGCGCCTCCAGCATCGTGAGCGCGTCGCGCCGCGAGTTCAGCACCACCAGCGCCTGCCGCTCTGGGGCTGCTTCCTTCAACCTGCGGGCGGTCTCCTCCCAACTCCAGCTCTCCGCAGGGATCTCGTACTCCACCCGCTTCAGGCTCCGGAAGTGCTCCGACGCGCGGGTCTCAGGCACGATATCCCTGACGGAGCCGGGCTCGAAGCCCTTGAGGTAGCGGCTATTGGTTTCGAGGGCGGGCTGGGTAGCGGTACAGAGAACGATAGAGACCTCGTAGCGGCGGGCCAGCTCTTTCAGGACATCCACGGTCGGGTCGAGCAGCCTGAGCGGCAGGGTCTGGACTTCGTCCAGCAGTATCACGCTGCGGGCGATATTGTGTAGCTTGCGGCAGCGGCTCGTACGGTTGGCGAGGAGGCTCTCGAAAAGCTGGACGGTGGTAGTTACGACGAGCGGCGCGTCCCAGTTCTGCGCGGCGAGCCGTGCCCGCGTCCGGGTCTCGTGCAACCTCTCCGCTTCTTCGGGGTCTGTCGCGCGATCGGTCCTACGCTCATCCGTTACCGCGCTGTGATGTTCGAGGACGGCACCGTCTCCGAGGTCCGCGAAGATCCTACGGAACTCAGAAGCGGTCTGCTCAATGATGCTGGTATACGGGACGGCGTAGATCACGCGGTCCAGACCGCGACATATGGCGTGCTTGAGTGCAAAGGCCAGCCCGCTCCTCGTCTTGCCGCCTCCGGTCGGGACACTCAAACGGAAGACGCCTTGCGGAAGCTCCGCCGCTTGCAGACAGGCTGCGTATACCTCCCGCCTCACGGCGTTGACCGGCGTGGGGTCGGCGTTAGAGATCAGACGCTCCTGATCCTTCTCCAGCACCGGCCACAGATCCGCCGGAGTCAGCTCTGCCCCTCTAAAACGGGAGATGTCAGGATCGAAGTGAGTCTCGGTATCTAGAAAGTCCGCATCCACCAGCGCCGAGAAGACCATGCGCAGGAAAAACTCCATCTGGAAGGGGTCTCTCGGCGGGTCGGAGATCAAAGCTCCCGGATCACCCTCATAGAGCAGCCCGCTCACCCGCTCCCGCGCCGTCGGCATGATCCGTTCGTAGACCTCACGCACCTCTTGGTTGTCCTCAGCCAGAACGCTCTGGAGCCTCGCGAGCTGCGGCAGCCCGGCGTGATGACCGTAGATTGCCGGGGCGAGCGAACTCACCGATTCCCACGCCATGATCGCCCCGTAAACCGCATGCGGTACACTCTTTTGGGGCGGTTTCTCGCCCACCCGCGCAGCCCGCTCACAATGCCTAAGATACTCCTGAAAGTCCGGGTTGAACTTCCCGATGTCGTGCCAGAGTCCGGCAAGGTGCGCAAGCTCTCCCGCGCCGAACTTGGTCCCATTCTTCCGCGCCAGGTCGGCGGTTCGCTTCAGGTGCGAGATCAGGTCGTGCCAGTCACCACCCCGGACCGGCGTATGGGCGAAGAATCTCGTCTCCGTTTGCACACCCACCTCTCTTGTGAGGCGAGTATAAGCGAAGCCACCGGACTGCCCAAGGCTGCTTCGGGCTGCTCTTAAGAGACTCGCTCCATCTCCGGCTCGTCGGCGGCCGGACGCCGGTAGCCTATGCACTGTGGCCCGAGGATCTGCTTCAACTCCGCGTGCAAATCCGACGAGTCCTCGACACCGCCGATTCTCTCCTCCAGCTTCCCGTCGCCGGACACGAGCAACAGCGGGCTATCTCCCGGGTGCCGCTCGAGCACCGCGAAGACCTCGTCCACGACCGAGCGCGGGAGCCCGACAAAGCATCCGGCGTCCAGGTAGAGCGGATCGAGGCCGGGCTCCAGACGCAACTCCTCGACCTCCATCGCGATGATGCGCGGCAGGCCCTCCTTGCGCTCGACGCGGCCCTTGACCTTTACGACGGCGTCCTCGCGGATGCAATCGGCGCAGTTCGCGTAGACCCTGGGGAAGACGATCACCTCCGCGAGCCCCCGCGTGTCGTCGAGCTGCATCGCCCCCATCATGTCGCCCTTGCGCGTGGTGTTCGTCCGCACGCTCGTCGCGAGCCCTCCGACCCACACCACCGCCCCGTCGCGGCAGCCGTCGAGCTCGGAGACGGTGGTGTCGGTGTGCTTCTTGAGCTTGTGCAGCACGGGCCGCAAGGGGTGGTCGGAGACGAAGAGCCCTAAAGTCTCCTTCTCCCACTCCAGCGCCTCGCGCCGGTCGTCTTCGACCTCCGGGATGCCGGGCTTCGGCGGCGCCATCTCGGCGAGCTCCTCGGCCCCGAACATGCAGACCTGATCTCCGCTCGCGGCCTTCTTGCCCTTCACCACCCGGTCGACGGCCTCGGCGTGCACCGCGAGCATCGCCGCGCGCGAGTGGCCGGTCCAATCGAAGGCCCCGCACTTTATGAGGGCCTCGAGGGTGCGCTTGTTGTAGGTCGCGGGGTCCACCCGCTCGCAGAAGTCGAAGACGTCCGTGAACGGTCCGCCCTCTTCTCTCGCGGCGATGATCGCCTCGACCGTGTTCTCTCCGACGCTCTTGACCGCCGCGAGTCCGAAGCGGATCGTCTCCCCCACCACCGTGAAGCGCTTGCCGCTCTCGTTGACGTCCGGGGGCAGGACCTCTATCCCCATCGCCCGCGCCTCGGCGACGTACTGGGGAACCCGGTCCTTCGTGTTCATGACGCTGGAGAGCAGCGCCGCCATGTACGCCTCCGGATAGTGCGCCTTGAGGTAGGCCGTCTGGAAGGCGAGGAACGAGTAGCAGGCGCTGTGGCTCTTGTTGAACGAATAGCCGCCGGCCTTCTCCATCCACTCCCAGAGTTCCTCGGCGACGTGCGGGGCGACGTCGTTGCCGCGGCAGCCCTCCATGAACTTGTCCCGCAGCTTGGCGAGCATGTCCTTCTTCTTCTTGCCGATGGCCTTGCGCAGCGTATCGGCCTCGCCGGGGGTGAAGCCACCGAGGGTCTTGGAGATCTCCATGAGCTGCTCCTGGTAGGCAGCAACGCCATAGGTCGGCTCCAGGATGGGCTTGAGGCGCGGGTCGAGATACTCCACGCTCCCGGGGTCGTGCTTGCCCTTCTTGAAGTTGGGGATGTAGTCCATCGGCCCGGGGCGGTAGAGGGCGTTGAGCGCCACCAGGTCGTCGAAGCGGTCGGGCCTGACCTCCTGGAGCATCCGCTGCATCCCGCTCGACTCGAACTGGAAGACCCCGAAGGTGTCGCCCCTGGCGAAGAGCTTGAGGGTCTCCTCGTCGTCGAGCGGGATCTCCCGTATCTCTATCTCCTCGCCCCGCGTCTCCCGCACGATCTTCAGCGTCTCCTCGATGACGTCGAGGTTCCTCAGGCCCAGGAAGTCCACCTTCAGGAGCCCGAGCGCCTCGACGTCGCTCATGGGATGCTGCACCATGACGGCGCCCTCGTCCTTGGCGACCCTCTGGAGCGGAACTATGTCCGTGAGAGGCTCCTCGGAGATGACGACGCCCGCGGCGTGGGTGCCGGCGTGACGCGCGAAGCCCTCTATCTCGAAGGCGGTGTCGAGCACACGCCGGGCGTTCTCGTCCTTCTTTATGAACTCTATGATCTCCTTGGCCGCCCCCGGGTGCTTCTCCGTGGGCGCGTACTCGCCGTCCTCCTGCCTGAGGACGTCTTTGAGCGTCGTGCCCACGGGCTTGTCCGGGATGAGCTTGGCGAGCTTGTCGGTTTCGGAGTAGGGATACTGGAAGATGCGCCCCGAGTCCCTTATCGCGGCCTTCGCCCCGATCGTTCCGAAGGTGATGATCTGGGCGACGTGCTCGTGGCCGCCGTACTTCTCGGTTACGTAGCGCATCACCTCCGAGCGCCCCTGAACCGAGAAGTCTATGTCCACGTCGGGCATGCTGATGCGGTCGGGGTTCAAAAACCGCTCGAAGAGCAGCGAGTACTGCAGGGGGTCGAGGTCGGTTATCTCCAGCGCGTAGGCTACGATGGAGCCTGCCGCCGACCCTCGGCCGGGGCCGACCGCTATCTTCCGGTCCTTGGCGTACTTGACGAAGTCCCACACGATGAGGAAGTAGTCGGCGAAGCCCATCTTCCCGATGGTCTGCAGCTCGAAGTCGAGCCGCCGCTGCACCTCCGGGTCTTTGGCCCGTCCCCCGTAGCGCTTCACGAGCCCGCGCTGGCACAGCTCTCTGAGGTACTGGTCTGCGGTGTACCCTTCCGGCTTGGGGAAGTTCGGCAGCCTCGTCTTGCCGAGCTCTATGCCGACGTCCTGGATGCTCTCGATGACTCTGGCGGTGTTCTCCAGGGCCTCCGGGTGCTCCGGGAAGAGCCGGGCCATCTCCTCGACGCTCTTGACGTAGAACTCCTCCCCGGCGAAGCGCATCCGCTTGGGGTCGTTATAGAACTTGCCGGTCCCGATACAGAGGAGCACGTCGTGCATCCTCGCGTCGGTCCTGGCGGTGTAGTGGGAGTCGTTGGTGGCGACGAGGTCGAGACCGGTCTCTCTGTGCAGACGGATCAGGCCCTCGTTGACGCGGCGCTGCTCGGGGATGCCGTGATCCTGTAGCTCGAGGTAGACCTCGTCGAAGATCTCGGCGTATTCGGAGAGCAGCTCGCGCGCCCGGTCCAGCCGCCCCTCCAGAATGCGCGTCGGGACCTCCGCCGAGAGGCACCCGGAGAGGCAGATGATCCCCTTGCCGTGTCTCTTGAGCGCCTCGCGGTCCACGCGGGGCTTGTAGTAGAAGCCGTCGAGGAAGCCGGCGGTCGAGAGCTTGAGCAGGTTCCTGTAGCCCTCGGGAGTGCGGGCCAGGAGCGTGAGGTGGAAGTACCTGGTGCGGTCCTTGAC
>JBFLXF010000037.1:0-9688 GCA_040757515.1 Actinomycetota bacterium | reverse complement strand
GGAGGTCGAGCTGCGCGATGAGGGTGACATCATCTCCCTCTCCACAGAGACGGCGACTGCACGCATCGCCCTCGACCCCCTGCGGGTAAGCTTCGCGGACGGCTCCCGGCGCGAGTTCGCCGCCGACGACGAGGAGCTCGGTATGGGCTTCGTCAGGCAACCGGGCGGCGACGTCTTCACCAACCCGCTCGGGGACGCCGTGCGGCTGTACAAGCGGCGCGGCGAGGGCGAGCGGTACTTCGGCTGCGGCGAGAGGACCAGCGGCCTGGAGAAGACCGGCACCCGGCAGGTCTTCTGGAATGTAGACCCGCCGAGCGGGCACACCGCATCCTTCAACAACCTCTACACTTCCATCCCCTTCATCCTCTCGATGCAAGGCGGCAGGGCCCATGGCCTCTTTTTCGACAACACCCACCGCGTCGAGTTCGACCTGGCCAAAGAGAACCCGCAGAGGACCTACTACGGTGCCGAGGGCGGAAACATCGTCTACTATGTCTTCTGTGGCCCGACGCCGCGCGACGTGGTAGACCGCTACACCGAGCTCACCGGCAGGACCCCGATGCCCCCTCTCTGGGCCCTGGGCAACCAGCAGAGCCGCTGGGGATATGCGAGCGACGAAGAGATCCGGCACCTCGCCCGCGAGTTTCGCAGGCGGGAGATCCCGTGCGACGTGATCTACCTCGACATAGACTACATGGACGGCTACCGGGTCTTCACCTGGGACAGAGACGGATTCTCCGACCCCGAGAGACTCATCTCCGAGCTGCGCGAGGAGGGCTTCCGCGTCATCACGATCGTCGATCCCGGCGTGAAGGTTGACGAGGACTACGGCGTCTACACCGAAGGCCGGACGAGAGACCTCTACTGCAAGACGCGGGACGGCGAGGAGTTCCGCAACGTCGTCTGGCCGGGTCTCTGCGCCTTCCCGGACTTCACCAATCCGGAGACGCGCGAGTGGTGGGGCGAGAATCATAGGGTGCTCACCGACGCGGGGGTGGCCGGCATCTGGTGCGACATGAACGAGCCCTCTCTCTTCGTACCCAGGCAGTCCACGATGCCGGGCGACGTGGTACACCCCGGTGGGGGCGAAGCCCGCTGGCACGCCCAGATCCACAACACCTACGGCTCCCTCATGGCCCGCGCCGCCCGCGAAGGACTCCTGAAGCTGCGTCCGGACGAACGGCCGTTCGTCATCACGCGCGCCGGCTACGCGGGGTTGCAGCGGCACGCGATGCAGTGGACCGGGGACAACTCCTCCTGGTGGGAGCATCTCTGGATGAGCATGCCCCAGCTGCAGAACCTCGGTCTTTCGGGCGTGGCCTTCTGCGGGGTGGATATCGGGGGGTTCTTCGACGACTGCAACGGCGAGCTTCTGGCGCGCTTCACCGAGTTCGGGGTCTTCCAGCCCTTCTGCCGCAATCACACGGCCAAGGGCACCGTTCCGCAGGAGCCGTGGGCTTTCGGAGAGCCCTACGAGTCGGTGTGCAGGGAGATGATCCGGCTGCGGATGCGCCTTCTACCCTATCTCTACACCCTCTTTGAGGAGTGCCACCGCACCGGCGCCCCGATCCTGCGCCCCCTCCTCTTCGAGCATCCAGAGGACGAGACGACCTACACCGCCGACGACGAGTTCCTCGTCGGCGATTCCCTGTTGGTAGCCCCGATTACGCGCCCGGGCATCGAGCACCGCCACGTCTACCTGCCGGAGGGCACCTGGTTCCACTGGTGGACCGGGGAGCGCTTCGAGGGTCCGGCCCACGTACTCGCCCGCGCCCCGCTCGGAGAGCCGCCTCTCTACGTGAAGGCAAACGCTGCCCTGCCGCTGGGACCGGAGATGAGTCACGTTGGCGAGAAGCCCGTAGATCCGCTGACGATCCTGATCCACCCGGCGGAAGGTTCCGGCTCCTCCACCCTCTACGAAGACGCGGGCGACGGCTTCGACTACCGGAGCGGCGGCTACGCCCGGCGCGGAATCTCCTGCGAGGTCACCGGGGAGACCGTTACCGTGCGCTTCGGCGAGCGTGAGGGCTCCTTCGAGCCACAGCGCCGCGAGGTCCTGCTGCGGCTTGCGGGCATCGAAGGCTCCGTCACCGTAAACGGCGAGACCGTAGAACCGCACCGTGATCCCGGCGCGCTCGTAGTGCCGCTTCAGGAGGATGCGGGCGAGACGGTCGTGGAGGTCGGGCTCTAGCGCAGAAGCTTCGCGAGGGCCGGGTCGGTGAAGTCCTCGACCACCGGCTCGGCCCCAAGTCTCGCCAGCTTCTCCGGGTCGTGGGTGGAGGCGACGCCCACGGTCGGGATGCCGGCGCCCACCGCCGCGGCGATGCCGGACGGAGAGTCCTCAAAAGCGATCGCCTCCTCGGGCCTCGCGCCGAGGAGCTTCAGAGCGTGGCGGTATGGCCTTGGGTCCGGCTTGCCCGCGCCCACGTCCTCGGCGAGGACGATGGGGTCGAAGGCTTCCTCCAGGCCGAGGGCGCGTAGGACGGCGAGAGCGTTCTCTCCAGGAGCGTTCGTAACGAGGGCCGCCTTCAGACCCGCCTCTCCGGCGAGAGCGACGAACTCGAGGAGGCCCGGTAGCGGCTCCAGGGCCGAGGCGCGGCTGCGGAAGTCCTCCTCCTTCTCCTCAACGATCCTGCGTCCCTCCTCTTCAGAGAGGTGGGGCAGGAACTCCTCGACGATCTCCGGGTTCAGGCGACCGCTGATCCTCTCCTGGTAAAAGGCCCAGTCCACCTCGTAGCCGTGGGGCTTGAGGATCTCGGCCCACGCCGGGAAGTGGACCGAGTCGGTCTCGGCGAGCGTACCGTCCAGGTCGAAGAGCAGAGCCTTGAGCACCGGGAGAGGATATCGCCGGAGAGACGCTTTTTCCAGCCCTAAGCGTGGTAGAGGAACATGTTGAGGGCGCGGGTGACTATCAGGAGCGTCCCCAGATAGAGCAGCAGGAAGAGGTGCCCCCGCTCGCGCCCCTTGCGCAGCGGACTCGTCTTGTACTCGGCCATCCCGAAGATGAGCCCTATGGCGCACAGGCCCCAGACCCAGTAGTAGGCGAAGTAGCGCGCGAAGTTGCCGGGGTCAGGGAAGAGTGCCGCCCACGCGAACGCGATGGTGACGAACGCCGCGGTCGAGGCGGTCAGCACGAAGAGCGCCTTGTTCCTCCTGCTGCGCCGTCCCCAAGCGAGCCACTCATGCACGGCGTTCATACTTAGGATCTTAGCAGCGTGAAGCGTCGCTGCGGGTAAGAGACTTCGCAGACAAAAGGTCTAACCGACACGCACGACCCTCCCGCCGGTTATCTCGACGAGGCGCTCGGGAGCGATGCCGAAGACCACATGAGTGTGCCCGGCAGCGGCCCAGACCTCGCCCTCACCCAGCAGGTCCTCATCCATGAATGTCTTGGGGGCTTCGGCATGACCGACCGGGGGTACCCCACCGATGGAGTAGCCTGTCTTCTCGCGCACGAAGGCGGCGTCGGCCTTCTCGATGGGCTCGGAGAGGAAGGCAGAGATCCTGCGCTCGTCCACCCGGTTCGCCCCTCCAGCGAGAACGAGTACGGGTCTCCCGCTCTGCGTGCCCCGGAAGACAAGCGACTTGACGATCTGCTCCACCCTCACCCCGAGCGCCTCGGCGGCCTCCGAGGCGCTGCGGGCGGTGTTCTCCAGCTCGACCAGCCGCGCCTCGACCCCTCGTTCCGTGAGCGCCCGCTCGACCCTTCGCACCGTCTCCCTGGATCTGTAGGACATGCGCCAACCTCCCCTAGAACGTGAAAGATTTTTGCACGTTATCCTACCGCGAGATCACGCGGCGTTAGAATGGCTTTCGTGCGCCGACTGCTCGCCCTCACCTGCGCCATAGTTCTGGTCGACACAATCTTCTACGCTGCCCTGGTGCCGCTCGTCCCTCTCTTCACCGAGGAATTCGGTCTCTCGAAGTCGGCGGTAGGAGTGCTGAGTGGGGCCTACGGAGCCGGGGTGCTCGCTGGCTCCGCGCCGGGCGGATACCTGGCCTCCCGCGCCGGGGTGAAGGCCGCGGCGATCGGGGGACTCGGGCTCTTGTCCGCGACAAGCCTGATCTTCGGGTTCGCGGAAGCCGCGTGGGTTCTGGTCCTGGCGCGGTTTATCGGGGGAGTCGGGAGCGCGCTCTCCTGGGTTGCGGCGTTCACCTGGCTCACGGGCCGCGCCCCGGAGGATCGGCGCGGGGAGCTGATCGGGGTCATGGTCAGCGCCGCGGTCTTCGGCGCGCTCCTCGGCCCCGTGCTCGGCAGCGCCGCCGTCTTCGCAGGCATACCGCTCGCCTTCGCGGCGCTCGCCGGCGTGGCCGCCCTCGCCGCCGTCTGGGCCGCCGTCGAGCCCGCCCCGCCACCGGCGGCGCACCGCCGGGCCTTCGGTGGCCTCCAGGTGATCCTGCGCCCCCACCTTGCGACCGCGATGTGGTTTATTGCTCTCTCGCCGCTGCTCTTCAGCGCCCTGGCCGTTCTCGTCCCGCTGGAGCTCAACCGGCTCGGCTGGGGCGCGGCGGCGGTCGGCACGGTGTTCCTGGCGAGCGCCGCCTTCGAGGCGTTCGTCCACCCGCTGCTCGGACGCTGGTCGGACAGGAGCGGCTATCGGGCGCCGGTGCTCTCAGGCCTTGTGGCTTCGGTCGGTATCCTGCTGCTGTTGCCCTGGGCCTGGACCCCCTGGCTGCTCGCTCTGCTCGTCGTCCTCTCCGCCGGAGCCTTCAACGCCACCCTCGTCCCCGGTACCGCGCTCTTCTCCCGAGGAACCGAGAAGGCCGGGATGGAGCCCGCCGCCGCCTTCGCCGTCGTCAACTTCGTCTGGGCGGCGGGCTACGCCGTGGGCGCTCCTTTGGGAGGCCTCCTCGCCGACCTGCGCGGCGACGCCTTCTCTTATCTCGCCCTCACTCTCGTGTGTCTGGCGACCTTGATCCTGATGTATCGCGCGCGGCGAAGCTAGAACGCCGCCCACCGACCTCCTCGCGGAAGATTCGTCCGCCCGGTACGTCTAGCTCACCTCGCACATAAACAGCGGCGGGACGTGCATGTAGGTCACGCTCGGGCTCGGGCCGACGACGTCGCGGGCCATCTCCAGCGCCTCGGCCACCGAGACGGCATGCCTGAGGCCCATGCGGGCGCAGTTGCCGGGATCGCCACCGACCAGGATCGCGTCGCTCAAGTGGTCGAGAGCGTGGGCTGCCCAGTAGAGGACCGTGAAAGGATGAACACCGTGGTAGGCGTAGGAGTTGCGGTAGAGCGTGCGGTACCACGGATCGTTGGCGTACTTCTCCTCGTACCTGCGGTGGATCTCGCGTATGTCGTTGGTCTCTGAGAGTGCCTCGTTCCAGAGATCTATGTACGACGGGTGGTGGACCTTGTGGAAATCTGCAGACATCGGGTGCGTCCCGATGAGCACCCCGCCCTCGCGCACGAGGGGCCTGCCCCTGTAGAGGTTGAAGAGGTAGCCGAGGAACATGTTGTAGACGAGCAGAGGGTTCATGATGGAGTTGACGTTGTACGGCCCGAGATACGGAATGCCGAGAAGGAGCACGTCAGACTGTCCCTCCACGGGGACCACCTGCTGCTCGTAGTTGTTCCTCAGGGTCTCGGCGTGGACCGGGTCGGTCGCCCCGGCCTGCACGCTCGTCATACGGTGCGGAGCCTTTATGGTGTGGAAGACCCTGCGCGCGAGGGAGCGCGGCATCCTCTGCGTAGCCTTGTGGTTGGCGAGGAAGTTGGCCTTCGTCACAGCGCTCCACTCGTGCTCAGGCTTCGCCATGAAGTCGAAGATGGCGGGAAAGGCGGCGTTGTTGAGCGTTGTCTCGATGTGGAAGACCTTTACGTGCTCGTCGAAGATGGCGCCCATCCTGTTCACCGAGCCGTGCAGCGCGGAGTTCTTGGGGTCCATGAGGGAGCGGGTGTTGGAGAGGGTGTCGGGGGTGTGGTGGTGGCGGATGGAGGAATAGGGCGCCAGGCCCGTGTGGACGGACTTGTGGCCGCCGTCCATCGGGATGTAGTTGATGTTGACGTAGACGAGCAGGTCGCTCTCGGCGACCCGGCGGCTCACGGTGACGTCCTCGCCCCTCTCGGTCTCTCCGAGCTTGACGTTCCCCTCCGGGTCCTCGGCGTCGTAGTTGTAGAGCCGGTCCGGGTAGTAGCGGCTCATGATCCTCTTGCCCAGACAATGCCGCAGCTCGGCCTCGGTCATCCGGCGGTGGAGCCCCAGGGCCGCGATGATGTGGATGTCCTCCACACCCCTCGCGTAGGCTTTCTCCAGCACCTTCTCGATCACGAGCTGGCGCACGTCCGGTCTCTGCATAGGGGGCAGCGGCAGCGAGAGGTCGTCGAAGGCGATGGTGAGCTTCATGCCGGGAAACAACAGCTCATGCAGCGGCTCCATCTCCATGGGCGAAAGCAATGCCCGCTCTATGGCGACGTTCGGGTCGGGGAGCGGCTCCAGAGGCTCGGGCGGGTAGATCACGCGCGTCCCCTCCGGCAGCTTCTCGTAATGGAAGCCGTCGCCCGAGTTGAACATCATCGGCGGGCTATCCTTCTCCAGCGTGACGGTGAAGCCGGGTCGGCGCATCTCTCTCCTTCTGCAGGTCTGATGGCAGCCCCGTATTCTCCGCCCTCAAGGACGTCAGGACAAGTCTCTATAAGGACCTACGCCGCGCCAGACTCGTGCTCCGAGCAATCGATGCGCAGATCCGCGCCAGCAAGCGGCGCGTCGAGGAGCGCGCAGTGGTGCGGTGAAGCCGACCCCGGATGCGCGCCCTGCCGGAAGTGCCGACAGGTCACGCACATCCTGGCGACGGTCACTATACCGCCCCTCTGCAGGGAGGCGATGAGGCGCATCAGGTAGCTCATGAACGCCTCTCTCTCCCCGGAATCGAACGCACCCAGGTGCTCCCTTACGGGCTCCGCCCACCCCGAGAGCTCGGCCGCCAGCCGTTCCCCCTCCGGCGTGAGCCGCAGGGTGACGACGCGCCTGTCTTGCAGACTGCGTTCTCCGGCGACTAAACCTTTCGCCTGCAGGGTAGAGATCGCCTCGCTGACGGTTGCCGGAGTGAGATCGAACTCCCGGGCGATCCTGCCGACCCGCCGCAACTCGTCGACGGGACGATGGAACAGGTGTACGAGAAAGCGGGCCTGTATGGGGCTCAGCCCGTGCTCCCGCGCGGCGTCCTGGAGCAACACCTTGAAGACCCGGGAGATCCTCTCCAGCCCGGCAACGAGCTTGGCGTCCACGTCTCCGTGCTGGGCCGGCCGCTCGAAGACCGTGCCGGCTCGCTCCTCGCTCAGAAGTCGCCCTCCCTGGCGTACGGCTGGCTCCACAGCGCCACCTGCAAGACGACGGCCTTGAACCAGGCGTCGTGCATCCTGTCTACCTCCTCCTCGCTGTGCCCTCCCCTCGCGAGGAAAGACCTCATGGTCGCAGTTATGGGATAGATAAAGGCGACCATGTAGCGCAGCGGGATGTGGTCCGGGGTCTCGTAGGCGCCGTCGGTCTCGTTTTTCTTGGCGCGGGTGTGCCGGAGCGCTATCTCATGCTGGTAGTCGAGCCAGGTCCGATCGTAGGGACGCCGGCAAGTGTCCAGGATCCAGCGCCCAAACCTCCTCCTCACCCGCCCCAGATAACTCTCGTCAGGCCGCCCCTCCGAATCGGAGAAGTAGCGAACGAGATGCGGATGGTCCGCCACAAACCCGTACCAAACGTCCAGCACATCCTCCACCTGCCCCTCCAGCACGTCGCCCGCCATGCGCAGGTACCGCTCATCCTCCTCCGTAAACATCACCGTCCGCTCGAGCAGGTCGAGATCCTCAACCCCAAGCGGCGAACGGGCGATCCCCTCACTCCCATAACCATACCCGGGAATCCCCTCTGCACCCATCTTTATCCCCCTTTAATTAGGACTCCTAAATATTTTAGGCGCAGGGTTGCGCACGCGTCAAGAGGAAGCGACAGTCGGCGGAGGTCTACCTGTGATCGAAGACGACCTTCACGTGCCCTTCGCGCCCGGCGGAGCGGGCGGCCGCTATCGCCTCGCGGTACTCCGCGAGCTTGAAAGGTGGTCCGACGAGCCTCTCCAGTTCGAGATCGGGCGCCACCCGCAGAGCAAGCTCGAAGCTCTTCACGCGCTCGCCGCGGTAATCTTCGACGCCGTAGGCGTAGGCGCCGGAGAGGCTTATCTCCTTGTACCAGAGTGCCGTGAGGTCCAGGCTGCTGCGCTGGCCCGGCATCCCGACGAATGTAACGTTGCCGCCGGGCCTCGTGAGCCGGAGGGCGTCCTCGATCGTGCCGGGCGTCCCAACGCACTCGAAGACCTTCTCCGCGCCGCCCATGACCACGGGCTTGCCGAGTTCCGGCCTGTAGACCTCTGTACCGAGCAGCTTCGGGAGCGTGGTGTACGTCTCCTTGGGGTGGACGACCTCGTCGGCCCCGAGACGAAGCGCCTCCTCGCGCTGGCGGGCGTGCTTGGCGACGCAGATTATGCGTCCGGCCTCCGTCAGGCGCCCGAGGGCGGCGACGGTGAGGAGACCGACGCTTCCGGCGCCGATCACGACCGCCGTCTCTTCCGGTCCCGGCTCGGCCTTTACCGCGGCGTGAACGGCGCAGGCGAAGGGTTCTATGGCGACGGCGGCCTCGTCGGGAAGCGTATCGGGGACGCGGTGGAGCTGCGACGGGTGAGCGACGAGCGTCCCCTCCGACCAGCCGCCGCCGGTCGAGCGGCAGAAGCCGGTCTGGATACCCGGCGCTACGTTTCCCTTCGCGACGTTGAGACAGAGCGCGTAGCGTCCTGTGGCGCAGAAGGGGCAGGGCGGGTCGACGCCGCGCACGGCGCACCCGAGCGCCGGTTCTAAGACGACGCGCTCACCGGCGCGGAAGCTCCCTTTATCCTCCGCTACGACGCCGAATACCTCGTGACCGAGAACGAAGGGCGGGGAGGTGATCGGGGAGAAGTACGGCGAGTTCTCCGAGGAGAGCGTCCCGAGATCGGAGCCGCAGATCCCCGAGAGCAGAGGCTTCACGCGCACCCACTCCGGGGTGGGGAGCGCGGGCTCCGGGATCTCTTCGAGCTGCAGCGGCGAGAGGCGACCGGTCTCGAGACCCTTTATGCGCTTTGAGGCGGCGCGCATGAGCAGGTAGCGAGGTATGGACTTCCTGTAGAGAAGGGCGCGCAACGGCTAGACCTTGTCGGGAGCGGCGCCGTTCTTGGTCCAGCGCCGGATCTGCCACCCCTTCTCCTTCGCGGCCCGTGCGAGTCGCCTGTCCGGGTTGACGGCGACCGGGTGACCGACCGCTTCGAGCATCGGCAGGTCGCTAATGGAGTCGGCGTAGGCGTAGGAGCGAGAGAGGTCGAGGCCGCGCCTTCTGGCGAATGAGGCAAGCATCCGGGCGCGCGCCTCCCCGGCGACCGGCGCCCCGGAGAGCTCGCCTGTGTAGTGGCCGTCATCCTCCTCGAGCCTCGCGGAGAGCACATCGTCGGCCAGATCCTTGAAAGGCTCCAGCAAAAAGTCCACGGCGCCGGAGAGGAGAACGACGCGGTGCCCTTTCTCCTTGTGCTCCCGCAGGGTCGCCAGCGCGTCGGGATAGATGCGCTCCAGGGTGAAGTACGGGAAGCTCTCTCTGCCGAGATGCCTCGCCCGAGAGGACTTCCAGCCCGCGTAGTTCTTGTAGAAGGCGCGGTTGAAGTGGGCCCG
>JBFLXF010000036.1:0-9689 GCA_040757515.1 Actinomycetota bacterium | reverse complement strand
CGTCCCTTATGATGTGGATCACCTTCGCGTCGGGGAAGACCGCGCCGATCTCCTTCACCATGTTCGGACCGAGAAGCACCGTCTTGTCCCCGACGAGCCTCTTGTCCGTCTTGAGCAGCTTCTGGGTGAGAAAGTACTCGATGGCCAGGCGCGTGAGGTTGTCCAGGTGCTCGTCCGCCCTGTCGCGCTTGGTCCACACCGAACGCTCTATCCAGCTCCTCAGGTCCTCGGAGCCGGATATGGCGGCGTAGAGCGAGACCGGCGGGTAGCCGCCGCGCTGTCCCTTCTTGCGCTCCTGCCTGAAGTTCTTGCCGAACGGCCTGCCCTCGCCCTGGCAGAGGATCTCCGGGTGGGCGTCGAGCATCTTCATCAGCCACGTGGTGCCGGACTTCTGGTGGCCGACGATGAAGAAGACGGGCGTGCCAACCGGCGCGGGCTCCGGCGACGGCTTCTTGCCGCGCGCCCTGGCCAGCTCCCTCCGAAGCTCCGCTATCTCCCGGTTCTTGCTGGCGACCTGCTGCCGGGCGCGCTTGCCGGCGGTTATGTTCGCGAGCACCCCGGAGTCCAGGGAAGACCTCAGTTTCCTGGCGGCCTTGGAGATCCTGTGGTTCTTGAAGACGGGCACTGCTATCCTCCAGCTCCGAAGCAACGCCGGACCGGTGCGGCGATCCCGCACGGACAGACGTCCGGTTCTCTTTCAGGTCGCGGCATAATCTAGCAGATTCAGCCCGGAGCCACGCCCCCGCCCAGGACGCCCTCGCGCTCCAGGTAGTCCTCCAGCGCCTCGCCCCAGTGACGCAGCGACGGCCCGCCGAGGGCGGAGAGGACGCCGTTCGCCGGACGGGCAGCCGGGAGCGGGTACTCCGAGCCGGGGACCGGGACGACCTCGACCTCGACGCCGGCGAGCTCGAAGATGCGGCAGGCGAACTCGTGCCAGGAGCACGATCCGGCGTTGGTGAGGTGGTAGAGCCCATAGAGCCCGGAGGCGGCGATCTCGCCTATCCCCTCCGCGAGGTCGCGGGCGTAGGTCGGAGAGATGTACTCGTCGTCCTTGACCTTAAGGGACTCCCTCTCCGCGCCCACCCGCAGCATCGTGCGCACGAAGTTGCGCCCCTCCCCGTAGACCCCGGCGGTCCGCACCACGTACCAGCGGCTCGTCAGGTGCTTGACGTACTCCTCCCCGGCGAGCTTCGTGCGCCCGTAGGCGCTTATGGGGTTCGGCGGATCGAACGGCTCGTAAGGGCGCTCGGATCTGCCGTCGAAGACATAGTTGGTGCTGACGTGCAGCAGGGCGCAGCCGGCCCGCTCGCAGGTCTGGGCCAGGTTGCGCGGCCCGAGGGCGTTGACGGCGTAGGCCCTCTCGACCTCGGTCTCGCAGCCGTCCACGTCCGTGAAGGCCGCCGCGTTCACGACGAGGTCCGGCGAGAGGGAGGCCACCGCCTCCTCGACCGCCCCCGGCTCCGCCACGTCCAGCTCGCGGCGGGAGAGGGCCGCCACCTCGTGGCCCAGGCCGGGCAGGTGCCGGGCGAGTTCCCTGCCGAGCTGACCGTTCGCCCCCGTTACCAGCACCCTCACCCGGTCCGCTCCCTCTGTCCGGCGAGGAGCCTCGCGTAGAGTTCTTCGAGCTCGTCCACGTCCTGCTGCACGGTCTTGACCGGCCCGATCCCGGCGCGCAGCCTCTCGATGAGGCCAGGCTCCTCGCCGAGGCGCCGGAGCTGGCGTGCGAGATCCTCGTCGTTCTCCAGCTCGAAGAGCAGGCCGTTCTCCTCGTGCTTTACGAACTCGGACATCCCGCCCAAGTCGGTCGCCACGACCGGCATCCCGGCGGCGAAGGCCTCCAGGATCACGCCGGGCTGGTTCTCGTACCAGCGCGAGGGGACCACCAGGACGTCCAGCTCGGAGAGGACGTCTCCGACCCGCTCCCGCTGGAAGGGACCGGCGAAGTTTATCCGCTCGTCGTCCCCGGCCAGCCGGCGCAGCTCTTTTATGAACGGCTTGAACCTCTCCAGGTTTCCGTAGATGTCCAGCCTGGCGTCGAGCCCGGGCGGCAGGCGACGGAAGGCCCGTATCAGAACGTCGCAGCCCTTGTGCGGCGCCAGCGTGCCGATGAACCCGACCCGCAGGGGCGGGGGGACGTTCCTGTTGCGCGGGAGGCCGGCTATCTTCGAGGTGTCTATGCCGTAGTGGGAGATCCCGATTTTCCCCTCCCCTATGCCGTTGGCGAGGAGGATCTCCTTCATCAGGTGGGTGTAGACGATGATGTGGTCCACCCCTTCCATCCTCTCCCGGATGTACCCCGGACGCTCCTTGAGGGCCCGGATCTGGCGCAGCGGGTGGGAGAGCCCGGCGAGGGGGGTCTCCGAGAGAACGCCCGCGGCCCGGATCGCCGCATCCGGCGTCCTGTCCACCACGGCCTTCATCCGGGTGCCCGGGTAGCGGCTCGCTATGCAGCGGGTGCAGTGGGCGAGCTCCGGTCCCCTGCACATCGCCCCGTCGTGGCGGCGCAGGTCCACGACCGGGCAGACCGTCCAGAAGTCCGTCGCGGTGTACACCAGCGGCACGCCGAACTCCTTTATGGCGGGTATGACGCTCGTGGAGAGCCCCTGAAAGTGCTCGGCGTGGACGATGTCCGGGCGCACCTCCCGCATGTACTCCCGCGCGCGCCCGGCCATGACCTCGTTCTCGTAGTCCAGGCGGTAGGGACGGGAGACGCCCTCCGTCGGACGCCCCACCCGGCGCACGGGGACCCCCTCGAACTCGTAGTCCTCTATCTCACCCGGCCCGATGTCGTTGACGGGCCTGCTCCGCTTCGGGGCCAGCACGAACGTCTCGTGGCCCCGCGCCCTGAACTCCTTCGCCAGCCCGAGCGTGACGATCTCCACGCCCGCGTAGTGCTCCGGGAAGAACTGGTGGGCGGCGAAGAGTATCCTCATGCCCGGCTCTACGCGCCCGGGGCCGTCTCGTAGCCCATCGCGGCGAGCTGCTCCCCCGCTATCTCCTCGTAGACCTCGCGGTCCCGCGGCGTGAAGACGTTCCTCCAGTCCCCCGCCACGCCCTTCCTGAAGAAGGAGCCGGCGTCCTCCTCGCCCTGCCGGCGGCTCGAGACCCGCTCGAAGCTGCTCGCCTTTATGCAACGCTCGATCACCTCGTCGCCCCTGCGAGCTCCCAGCAGCTCCAGGACGCGCCCGAGCGTCTCGTGAGGGTTGTGCAGGAGATCTTCGTAGCGGATCTCCAGGTACCTCACGCCATAGAGGGACCTGCCGTCCCGGCGCGCCTTCCCGACCCGGTGGCTCCAGCGCCGGGCGAGCTGGCCGAGGCGCTCCTCGGTGAAGATGGAGCGCCCGCTCTTCAAGAACCCCTCGCGGTCTTCGAGGTAGGCGTCCCGGATCTCCAGCTCCTCCGGCGTCAGCTCGAAGACGCCCTCCGGCCGGTCCTGCGCCTCCCGCCACCAGTGATGCATCGCCGAGACCGCCACGTCCCGCCCGTCGCGAACGATGTGGATCACCCGCGCGTCGGGGTAGAACTCGTGGATCTCGTCGAGGTTCTCGGTGTGCTGCGGGCTCTTGTCCCCGACGATCCTCTTGCCGGTGCGGGCGACCTCCTTGGCGAGGAAGTAGTCCACCGAGAGCCGGGTGAGGTTGCGCAGGTCCTCCTCGTAGTCCTCTCCCCACCGGTTCCACGGGAGCCCGTGCCAGGTCCGCAGTTCCTCGGAGACGGCGAGGGCGCGCGAGAGGCTGGAGACGGGGGCGGAGTAGACGGGTATCTCCTCCCGCTCATAGCCCCGCCCGAAGAAGCTCCCCTCGTGCCCGCAGGCTATCTCGGGGTGGGCGCTAAGCGTCCGCCGGAGCCACGACGTCCCGGAGCGCATCTCGCCGGCTATGAAGAAGACGGTCTCGTAGCGGCCCGGGCTCGTCCTGCGCCTCGACCGGGAGACGGAGGCCGCCGTTACGACCGCGGTGCGCACGGCCCTGCCGGTCAGCTCGTTGGACATCACGGCGGTGACCAGCCGGTCGAAACGCTCGTTCCGCAGCCGGTAGTCGCGCAGGCGCTCTATGAGGCGCTCGACGTTCACGATGGCGGATTATACGGGATCTATACTCCCTTGCTGAGGAACCGGTGCAGCCTCGCGTGGGCGCGCGGGCTGAGGCGGGCGAGTGCTTCGCTGCGCGCTCCGAGGTAGTTTCCCGCCTGCGAGAGGGCGGCGAACCTGGCCGCGAGCAGCGCGAGCCGGAGCCTCCCCTCTTTCCGGGCAACCTCGTCCCGGAGCAGGAGGCGGTAGACGTAAGCCGCCGAGCGTGCGACGGCTACCGGCAGGCGCGGCAGGCTGGAGACCGGCTCGAGCCCGAAGAGCTCCGAGAGGACCAGCTGGTTTGCGTAGTAGCGGCGCAGATCGTACAGGGCTCCCCGCTCGTGCGAGTGGTAGACGGTCGAGCGGGGCTCGTAGACGGTCTTGTAGCCCGCCTCGACCACCCTCTTGCCCCACCGGATGTCCTCCCCGAAGCTCGCCTCGTCGAAGGGGAACTTCTCCCACACCGCTCGCCGCAGGCAGGAGCTGACGTTGTCGAAGGCGGCGAGGCGCCGCCGCTTCGCCGGGGACAGCATCCGGTACTCCTCCGGGCCGTCCGCGAACTGCTCGCGGCGCTCGGGGCTCGCCGAGGCCAGGCTGTTCACCAGGACGCGAGTGAGGGTGCCGGCCTCCGGGCGGGCGAGCTGCCGCCCGTAGACCCCCGCCACGCGCCCGTCGCGTTCGAGGTCCTCCACCATCGCTCCCAGCCACCGCCCGTCCGCGGGCAGGGCGTCCTGCACCAGCAGGGTCACGTACTCCCCGGAGGAGAGCGAGACCCCGAGGTTGCGCGTCGCGCCGTGGTTGAAGTCTCCCTTCGAGATGCGGTGGACGCGGGCCCCGTAGCGCTCGGCCAGCTCCACGGTGCCGTCCGTGGACCCGGAGTCCACGACGACGAGCTCCACGTCGAAGTCCCCCTCCTGGGCGCGGACCCTCTCCAGCAGCTCCCGGAACCCGGGGCCGGCGTTCAGGGTGAGGATCACGACCGAGACCTTCACGCACCCGGGACGTCGCCCGCCGCCGGGAGCCTGCCGAACGTCCCGCCGCGCGCCCGGATCACTCACAGACGATCACTCTCCCGCAGCCTATGCTCCTCTTCCTCCAGCGCTCTCCGTTGACGATCGGCCCTCGCCTCGAGCCCTGCGCATCTTAGCACCATGATCCCGAGGATCAGGACGGAGACCGCTCCGCGTCAGACCTCGCGCCGCGCCCGGTCGTCGGCGACGGCGCGGACCCAGTCCCACGTCCGCGCCACCCCCTCCGTCAGCTCGATCCGGCAGCTCCATCCCAGCTCCTCCCGCGCCCGCCCGACGTGGAGGACGTTCGAGGGGACATCCAGAGCCCGCGCCGGCAGGTAGCGGACCTCCGGCTGCTCCCCCACGACCTCCGCCATGAGCGCCACCAGCTCGTTCAGTGAGGTGCCCCGCCCGCTGCCCACGTTGAAGACCTTGCGACGGGTCCCCGTCTCGGCGGCCAGCGCCAGGGCTTCGACGAGGTCCGAGATGTACAGGTAGTCGCGCACGATGCCGCCGTCGCCCCAGATGGTTATGGGCTCCCCCATGTAGAGGCGTCTCAGAAACACGGGCACGGCGCCCTGCTGGCCCGCCGGGTTCTGGTAGGGACCGTAGGGATTGGAGATCCTCAGGGCGGCATAGTCCAGGCCATGCAGGTGGGAGAAGAGGCCCAGATACTTCTCCACCGCCAGCTTGACGATCCCGTAGGAGGTGATAGGGTCCGTCGGGTGATCCTCGGGTATGGGCACAAAGAGCGGCGGACCGTAGACGGTCCCGCCCGAGGAGGCAAAGACCACCTTGCGCACCCCGGCGTCTACGCAGGCCTCGAGTAGCTGGACCGTATCCACCAGGTTCGAGCGGACGTCGTACATCGGGTCGTCGTTGGAGGTCTTCGGCAGCGTGGTACTGACCAGGTGGAACACGACCTCCATCCCCTCCACCGCCTCCCGGACGAGCCCGTAGTTCCCGAGCTCCCCCTCAACGTACTCGGCACCCTCCGGGAGCGGCAGGCCGAGCTTGTTGGGGCTCCTGTCGTAGATCCTCACGCGGTGCCCCCGCGCGCGCAGGCCCTCGACGAGATGGACGCCGATAAAGCCATTGCCACCCAGGACCAGACTGTTCAAACCCCGTCCTCTTCGCTCCGCGGTAGCGGTTCAGAACCCCGTCGCCTCAGCGTGCCGGCACCTCAGGCGCTACAGGGTACCTCAATAGAGCCGCGAGGACATTCTCTATCCACCCAGAGACAGGTACGTCGGCAAAGAAGCCTCTGAACGACCCTCGGCGAAGAGAGATTGCGCCATCGCGGGTTACTTGCGCAGTTTGACCCTGGAAAGCAACTCTCTTAACTTTAACCGGCGACCTTGAGAGGGAATCGGAGAACTTGCCTGCCGCCTAACACTCACCTGTCTGAGCAGCCTTCTCGGCTGTTGGGCATCAGGATCGAGGCGCATGGCCTCTTGAAACATGTGCTTCGCACGCTCAAGGTCACCTCTGGCCAACGCAGCTCTTCCCCCCTCAAGGACGCAGTAAAAGGTCTTCGCCGTTACAAGCTCACTGATGATCTCGGCAATGGTGTCGATCGCTGGATCGCTCAGCGTCTTATCCGAGTGTCCGCTAGGTTCTTGGTTTTCGACGTAAGGACGAAAGGTTCGAATGTCATCGTAAAGATTAAGTTCGAACGTCTCGTTTAACCAAGCCACGTCCTCTTGAGTTCGCATCCGTATGGTTCTCTTTACGTGATCCGGCACATCGAACTTCTGACCTCTGATACGGCTTAGGTAAGCTAGCTCTTGTCCTGAACGACGGCCCGACCTCGTACCGCCAACGAACATAGGACGCTGTCGGTTCAATGCATCGAGTATGAGCACGGCTTCCAACGAGAGTGATTCATTGTCACGCACCGCTTGTGAAACTAGGGAATCCTGCAAAGAGGAAGGCAGATCTGCCCTTTCGATAAAGGTCTTGATAAGACCGCCATCCACCGCGATAGCAGACTCGAAATCGAATACGCGCACGTTCTCACGACCGAACACGGATATTGCGTTAGAGATTCTGCCACGATAGTTTGGCAGCGGTAACGTACTGTACAGTTGCTGCAGGGTGTCGCCACCTTTCATCAGTTGCTGAATAACGCTACGAACGTAGGACACAGGATGGCGTACACATACAAGGATCGTCCAGTTAGTTGCATATTTTTCGCCCCATTCGCGCAGTTTGGTGATCTCTGAAGCCGAGAGGTTGGAGACACCTTCAGCCGAAAGCAAACAGGTACTCCAAGCAAATGAGGAGAGTTCTGTGTCTAATGACTCTAAGTAGCTTCTTCGGCGCGAATCTATCTCTTCAGCAGTTAGATTTGCCATTCTGTTGGCGATGTGTTTGCTGGGGTTCTCCTGAAAGATTGTGCAAAGTGGAGTAGTCAAGTTCGAGGCAACAGAAGGATAGAGAATCCGATTCTGCAGAAGCAGATCCCGATTCATGAAGAACACATTCTGTATGGTAGTGGTACCGGTTTTTGGCAAACCCAGATGCAGGATGATTCTGCGTTCACTACTCAATCTATTCTCCTAAGTAGCAAACTTTTCATGCTTATACATTTGATACAAAACCGTCACTATAAACTCTAGCTTCTCCCGGTCCATCTCCTCCCGGGAGACGTAGTGATAGTCGCCCTCTTTGGGCGGTGTGAACAGGTCTCCGGTAGCGCGGGGAAAGTAGTTTCTTCTGACCCAGTCGTTTTGCGCTTTGTACTTCGAGAGTATCGCCTGCCGCTGCCGGAGGGTTATGGGCGATACGCGTGGGTCTCTCACATACCTGTCTCCCGTCATCTTCTTGACGAAGCGGTAGAAGTCGTTGTCGTGGACGTTCTCGAAGATGAGGTCGTTGCCGCTCACCAGCTCCGTTATCGCGTCGGAGAAGCTCGGGTTGACGGTGTTCTGCGGGTAGGCGAACTCGTCGAACGGCCTGGAGACGCCGAGAAGCCCGTGAAAGTCCGCAATGACGTCCCCGCCCTCGAGCTTCGGCCTCTCGTAGAGGCGGACCGTGATCCTCTCCCTCGGCACGACGGTCTCCCAGTTCTGCAGGTAGGCGCGCCAGTCGCCCAGCTCCCCGACCACGGAGACCACCCAGGCCCAGAAGTCTGCTTGGATCTTCGAGTGCCACTGCTGCCAGGAGGAGAGAATATACTCGTCCTGACGGCGGATGTACATGACGACCCTGACATCGTACCTCTCTACGAGCCCCTCGAAGAGCGAGGGAGCCGCGGGGTTGGCCGCCAGGTTCTCGGCGCTCAGCAGGATCGCCGAAGCGCCGGTGTGAGCCTCCTCTATGCCCGTAACCGCCTCTTCGAGCCGCCTGCGGCCTTCGGGTGGATTCTCGAGGAGCTTCTGGAAACCGAGGACATGTGCACCTTCCACCTCCTCAGCAACCCGGAAATCTCCGCCGGGGACGATGATGCCCTCGGCCCGGAGGGCGGTGATGTTGAGGGCGAGGAACCTCTGGACCGCCGTACTGCCGGTCTTGTTCGCTCCGACGTGTACGATCAGCCTCAAAGGACGCGTTCTCTGCCGGCCTCTTGCTCTCTCAGCAATCTGTCGTAGAGTGCGGTGTATTCTCTCGCCACCTCTTCTATGCTGTATGTCTTGCCTTTCTCTCTGGCCGCGCGAGCATACCTCTGTCTCGTGGAGCCGTCCAGCATGGCGGCCATCGCCTCCTGCAGGCTCCGGGTGAACCGCTCCGTGTCGCGCTGGTAGTCGATCAGTATTCCCGCGGGTCCATCGTGGCCCTCCATCATGCCCGGTATCTCGCCGACCCGCGTGGCGATCAGGGGCGTCCCCGTCTGGAGGGCCTGGATCATGCACAGGGGGTACGACTCGCCCGCGAAGCGCGTCGGCACGAGGGCTACGTCGCTCATCCGGTAGAGGCCGTGTATGCGGGACTGGTACCCGAGGAAGGTGATGTCCGGGTCCTCGCCGTGGAGGGCCAGGTAGCGGTCTGTCTCCTCGCCGGTGCCGCACAGCAGCAGATGCATCTTCCGCTCCGGGTGCGACTCGCGCAGCGCGCGGAAGGCGGCTATGGAGGCGCGCCAGCCCTTTCTCTGGATGCCGCGTGCGACGAGGGTGTAGACGACCGCGTCCCCGGCGATGCCGAGCTCCTCTCTGGTCTTCGGGAAGGGTCGGGGGTCCTCCGGCATGGCGTTCCCGAGCTTCGTGAAGGCCTTCTTCGAGAGCGGCACCGGGCGGAACGGCTCCAGGTTCTTGTCCGCCGTGTAGACGAAGTGCGACACGCCGAGGAGGATGCGCAGTAGGCGCTCCCTGCCGAGCGGCGGGTAGTCGTAGGACCCGTGCAGCGAGACCAGGTACGGTATCTCCGTCTCTATGCGGCACCTCTCGAAGAAGAACGCCTCGACGGAGATCATGTGCGAGTGGATGAGCGAGACGCCGGCATCGTGGAGGAAGCGGTCTGCGCCGTACTCCTCGACCCAGGTCGCGTCGTAGACGGGGATGGCCGGGTCGAGCGCGTCGCGCATCTCCGGGTTCACCTCGCTCGTGTCTATCGCCAGCATGGAGACGAGATGCCCCTGGGCGCGGAGCGTGTTGGCGAGGTGTATCGGGAAC